>CAYJGI010000108.1:0-2086 GCA_964369705.1 uncultured bacterium | reverse complement strand
AGAATAAAGCTGAATCCAGCCGGAGTCTCTACAGCCCATGCTGTCGGAGTGATCGCAGTGGATGTTAAGGGGGCCCGATAGGGCACGGTTAACGACATTCATAACAATGGGTAGTCTCATCGATGCTGCGATGTAGACGACTTCCCACATATAAGCAAGGCCGTTGGCGCTGGTGGCGGTCATAGCACGGGCTCCGGCGGCGGAAGCTCCAATGGCGGCGCTCATGGCGCTATGCTCACTCTCTACGGCCACAAAACTGGTATCTACGACACCGTCGGCCACAAAGGCGGAAAAATACTGGGGAATCTCCGTAGAAGGCGTAATGGGGTACGCCGGTACCACGTCGGGGTTGATTTGTCTCATGGCTGTAGCTGCCGCTTCGTTGCCGCTTAAAGCCACTCTTTGTTGATTCGTCATATTCTCTACCTCCTATTCCATGGTGATGCATTGCTTTGGACATTCCTTGGCACATAGGCCACATCCCTTGCAATGATCGTAATCAAAACCATTCATTTTACCATCTTGTAAAAGAATGGACATATCGGGGCACGTCATCCAGCAGATGAGGCAATGGATGCACGCCGATTCGTCGATTTTTGGTGTGATGCTTCTCCAATCACCGGTCTTAAAATCCTCGGAGTTACCTGCTTCGAAGATAGAACCCGCTTGGGTCATCTCCGTCCAAGGTGTATTTGGTGTCATGCGTCTTTTGTCTATTTTAATCACAGTGCTTTACCTCCTCCAGGGATTTTCTGAGGACCTTGAGATTGCCCTCAATCATAGCGGGCTTCGATGCAAATTTCTTGGCAAAGAGGGTCTCCATCAGCGTAATAAAAGCTTCTTCTTCCATGACTTTGGACGCCTTTACGACGGCGGCCATCATTGGCACATTGGGAAAAGGCCTAGATAAGATGTCACTGGAGATTTTATTGGCATCGATGGTGTAGACTTCGCCTTCATATTGTAATACTTCTTTGATTTTTTCCGGAGTTTCGTCGGTATTAACGATAATTTTAAGGCCTTCTTTAAGCCCTGCCGTCACCGGTACGGCACCAATTAAAGTTCCATCTGCCACGACAACGATGTCCGGCTCGTAGATATTAGAGTGCACTAAGATGGGGTCTTCGCTAATTCGATTGTAACAGGTAATTGGGGCGCCCATTCTCTCCGGGCCATATTCGGGAAATCCTTGAATATGTTTTCCCGCAGTAAAAACAGCTTCCGCAAGCAATAAAGACGCAGTTTTTACACCTTGTCCACCTCGACCGTGCCAGCGGATTTCTAACACTTTATCCATTCTGTGTTCCTCCTTATATATGGGTTGTTCTTGCATCATCACATGGGAGGCTCTACTCTTTAGACCTTTCAAAAAAAATCAAAAGAAAGAAGCCTTGTTAATTAATAATCATACGCTATAATAGGGCTTTTGGCAAGGTTTTTACATAAAAACAGGAAGAGAATTCTCTTCCTATAGCATGTATTGTAAGATTAATAATAAAAGTACACCGGGAATCCCCAAAATCCCTACCAGTATAGCGGTAATGGGGTTCAGGGCTATAAAAACATCGAAGGATGCGCCCACATAATTGAGCACTAAGATAAAGAGTCCTCCGAGGACGCTGTTGACAAGAAGCTTCGTCAATCGATTGATGGGCGAGGTGATCCACCGCCCCACAACAAAGAGTATCAGTAATCCCAAACAATAAAACACAACATTCATTAGTGTAGACATCTCTTTCGCCTCCGTTTTTTGTATGTTTTATTGTATGCCCCTTCTGGGGGAATATGTCCATTTTTTTGAATCGTTGCAAAAATCACACGATCATACAAAAAAATCACTTATAGAGAGATCTCTTGTTCTTTTACGTTTTTTAAAATATATTCGACTTTTTTGCGGGCCGCTTCTTCTTCGAAGATGGCGCAATCAATCATGGCGGGATCGGTAGCCATGTCAAAACGGCTCCTTGCCGTATTCATATCATGAAGAGCCTGCCAAAACAAACTGCCTTCTTCGTTGCCTAAGTCTTTTAAGATTTTTGATTTTTTTGCCGTCTTAAAAAAAGCTCTTAGTTCCATTGATGATCAC
>CAYJGI010000107.1:4337-4744 GCA_964369705.1 uncultured bacterium | reverse complement strand
AGTTATGAAGATGAAGAAAACTTACAACGGAGAGCGCCTATCGTTACTGTTATGGGTCACGTTGACCATGGTAAGACGAGCTTACTGGATGCCATTCGCAGTACGAAAGTAACAACAACGGAAGCCGGCGGTATTACACAACACATCGGTGCCAGCAAAATCAATGTCGGTGGCAAGACGGTTGTTTTCTTAGATACACCGGGTCACGAAGCATTTACTACCCTCCGTGCAAGGGGCGCTTCTATTACTGATATTGCCATCTTAGTTGTAGCTGCCGATGATGGTATTATGCCACAGACCATCGAAGCCATCGCCCACGCAAAGGCCGCTAATGTACCAATTATTGTGGCTATGAACAAGATGGATAAACCGGAAGCCAATCCCGATCGTATCAAGCAGCAACTGAC
>CAYJGI010000107.1:281-4327 GCA_964369705.1 uncultured bacterium | reverse complement strand
AGTGGGGTGGCGATGTTATTTGTGTACCGGTATCGGCAAAGACGGGAGATGGTATTGACCAGCTTCTCGATATTATCCTACTTGTGGCTGAGATGCAAGATCTCAAAGCCAATCCCGAGACTTATGCCAGTGGTATTATTATTGAAAGCAAACTCGACAAAGGTAAAGGTCCCGTGGCCACCGTCATTGTAAAGAACGGTACCCTCCACGTGGGAGATCCCATTGTGGCAGGTTTTGCTTGGGGTAAAGTCCGTGCGCTCATGGATGACAAAGGCAAGAATGTAAAGAAAGCCGGCCCCAGTATGCCCGTTGAGATTCAAGGTTTTTCCGATATGCCTGTAGCCGGTGATATCATGAACAGTATCCCCGATGAAAAAGAAGCGAGAGAAATCGCAGAACAACGCTTCAGAGCCCACCGCGCCGAAGAATTAACAAAAAGGGCCAGCGTATCTCTTAAAAACCTCTATAATCAAATCAAAGACGGTAGCTTTAAAGAGCTTAACCTCATCGTTAAAGCCGATGCCTACGGTAGTATTGAGGCATTAAGAAGCTCTTTTGATAAGATTGCCATGGATGAAGTACAGGCAAATATCATTCATGATGGTATCGGTGCCATTACAGAAAGCGATGTTATGTTGGCTGCTGCCAGTAACGCCATTATTATCGGTTTTTCCGTACGCCCCGAAACCAAAGCCGTAGCCCTTGCCGAAAAAGAAGAAGTAGAAATTAAGCTTTACCGCATTATCTATAATGCCATTGATGATATTAAAGCAGCGCTAAAAGGTCTTCTTGATCCAATCTATGAAGAAGAAGTCTACGGTAGCGCCGAAATCAGAAATGTTATTAAAGTCCCCAATGTTGGTAATATCGCCGGTAGTTACGTCCTTAACGGCAAGATGGTAAGAAACAGTGAGGCAAGACTGGTTAGAAACGGAATTGTCATCTACGAAGGAAAGATTAATGCACTCAAGCGTTTTAAAGACGATGCAAAAGAAGTGGCCACCGGCTACGAGTGCGGTATCCATTTAGAAAAATACAATGACGTCAAAGAAGGTGACATTATCGAATCTTTCCACATGAAAGAAATTAAAAGATGATCATAGGCACCATTCGGGTAGAGATAAGGCTTTTTGGAATGACCTCTCTCAAAGATAAGAGAAGCGTTGTGAAGCGATTCGTACACCAAATACGAGCTAAATTCAATTGCGCCGTATGCGAATTAGATGCCTTAGACTCCCTGGATATCTTCGTGATGGGAATTGCTTTCATCTCCAACGAAAAAAAACATGTGGATCAAATGATCGGAACTGTTACAAACTATATCGAAGAACAAACACCGGGTGATATCACTGACCTGGTGACAGAGATCTTTTGAAAGGAAAAAAAGTATGTCTCAATTAAGAGTAAGACGGGTGGGCATTGAGATTCAGAAAGTCCTTGCAGAGCTCATCGAAAGAGAGATTAAAGATGCCCGTATTAAAGACGCCTTCGTAACGGTAACACAAGTTGATGTGACACCGGACTTTATGTATGCCAAAGTATACGTCAGTGTGCTACTGGGTGACAAAGCAGAAGCAGCCATGGAAGGCCTCAGAAGTTCGGCGGGATTCTTGCGCAAAGAAGTAGGCAAAAGGGTGAAGTTAAGACTCACACCCCAGCTTCAATTCGTCCTTGATACTTCTTTAGAGTATGCCATCGGCATTTCCAAAGTCATTGATCGGGTGATATTAGAAGATGAAGAAAAACAAAAATAGTGTAATCGACAAAATCAATCAATCACAATCCATCACCATTGGGATACACCAAAGTCCCGATGGTGATGCCGTAGGCTCTATGGTGGCTTTAGCCTTAGGGCTGATTGCCATGGGCAAAAAAGTATCCCTTCTCCCTAATAAAATCCCACAAAGCTTGGAAATCATTAAGAATTTATTACCGCAGTCCATCTATGATCAAGAAGTACCTAAGGGTGCCCTCCTCATTGCCCTCGATAGTGGTGAATTAAAGCGGGTAGAAGGCTATATTCCCGATTATTTTGAGTGTATGATTAATATTGATCATCATGGTGTAGCGGAAGATTTTGGCGACATTAATTGGGTGTTACCGGATAAAGCAGCAACGGCAGAGCTTATTTATGAGCTCCTCATAGACCTCAAAGTCACAATCACGAAGGATATGGCTATGGCACTATACGCAGGAATCATAGGAGATACTGGTAGTTTTCGCCATAGCAATGCAAAGCCTGAGACCCTCCGCTTAGCAGCAGAACTTCGGATGTTTGATTTTGACCATGCTTATGTTACGAGGAAGACCTTAGATGAGATGACGCCAACGAAGGTACTTCTCTTAGGCCATGTATTAAGCCATTTTAAAATCAAAAATCACATTGCAATCTCCCACGTGACACAATCCTTCCAAATGGACAACGGTATCATCGACGAAGACTTTGACAATGTCATTAATTTTTTATTGAACGTCAAAGGCAATTTTGCTGCTTGCCTTTTGAGAGAGCAAGAAGATGGTACGGTAAGAGGCAACTTAAGAAGCACATCCGATGACCTTAATGTGGCACAGCTCGCCAAAACCCTAGGTGGTGGCGGTCACAAAAGGGCTGCCGGATTCACTCTTCATGTTCCCCTCGATGAAAGTGTAAAACAATTAGAGAATCTTTTGTGGTAAGAAGTAGGTGTTTTTATAATGAGAGGATTTATCAATTTATTAAAGCCCGTAGGCATGACGAGCCATGACTGTGTCGGTTATTTAAGACGAGCCTTTGGTTTTTCTAAGGTGGGCCATACAGGAACCCTTGACCCCGGTGCTTCCGGCGTACTTCCCATCTGTATTGACAGAGCCACAAGACTTAGTGATTATGTACAAAACAGTCAAAAAAGCTACCGAGCGGAAATCACCTTTGGCGTTGAAACCGACAGCGGTGACAGCTACGGCGAAGTCGTGGCAAGAAGCACAGTGAGGCCAACTGAAGCCGAGGTGAGAGCGTGCCTCATATCGATGACTGGAGAGCAAGATCAGAAGCCTCCCATGCATAGCGCCATCAAAATCAATGGAGAGAAGCTCTACAACCTGGCACGGCAAGGAAAAGCCATTGAAGTTCCATCTAGGAGAATCACCGTCTATGATGCAAAACTGATTGACATGGAAGGGGAGAGGGCTTTAGTGGATTTCACTTGTTCTTCCGGCACTTATGTGAGAAGTCTTGTAAGAGACCTGGGGAAGAAGTGTGGCACAGAAGCTTATATGAGTTTTTTGGTTCGCACCGAGTCTTCTATCTTTACTTTGGAAAACGCTGTCCCTTTAGAAACTTTAACGAGAGAAAACATTAAAGAGTACCTCATTGACATTGATGAGATTTTTGTGGATAAGCAAATCCTCACCCTATCCAGTAAAGATGAAGCACGGCTGTATAACGGTCTTGAGATCTGGGGTCCCGTGAAAGAAGGCGAAATCCTGATCATCAAAAACGAACAAAACTACACCATTGCCCTTGCCAAAGGCACGCAAGACGGTAGTTACAAAATACACAAGAACTTAAAATAATCAACCTGTACCGAAAGGTTTTTTTATATGGAAATCATCACAAATCTACAACAATTAGCCGAGCAAGATGCAACCTATGCCATTACTTTAGGTAATTTTGATGGTATACATTTAGGGCATCAAGAGCTAATGAAAAAACTACTTAAAGCACCGGAAGAGAAGAAAGGGATTTTAACTTTTATGCCCCATCCTCAATCGGTGATTACAGGCCTTCTACCATCCTATATTATGGGTGGAGAGCAAAGAATTGAAGCCCTATCTAAGCTTCATGCCGACACGCTTATTGTCCTTCCCTTTACGAAAGAATTGATGAACTTAGAACCCATGACTTTTATAGAGCAACTCACAGCAGAAGGGCGGGTCAAAAGAATCATTGTAGGCTATAACTTTAGTTTTGGTAAAAACGGAAGTGGCGATGTGGATTTTTTGCGATCCATGGAGGCGAAATTTGGTTTTACTTTAGAAGTACTTGAGCCCATCAGACTTCCCTCAGG
>CAYJGI010000107.1:0-271 GCA_964369705.1 uncultured bacterium | reverse complement strand
ATTAAGAAGTATTTGGCAGAAGGACATGTGGAAGAAGCCATGGAAATGCTGGGAAGGCCTTTTCAGATTCGTGGTACCGTCGTTAGGGGCAAGGGTTTAGGCCATAAAATCGGCTTACCTACCGCCAATATTGATACGCCAGCGGATCAGCTACTACCCCTTAAAGGCGTCTACGGTACCCAAATCCTCATCGATGGCAAAACCCATTACGGCATTGCCAATGTTGGAGTCAATCCCACATTCGGTGACGAAAACCTACATATCGAAGTCC
>CAYJGI010000106.1:3375-4759 GCA_964369705.1 uncultured bacterium | reverse complement strand
CGCCAAGTCACCGTTAAGACGGCGCAGCTTGCCAAAGGCGAATACGATGACCCCATTATCGTAAAATCCGATGATGAGATTGGACAGCTGGCCAATACTTTTAATTACTTATCTCAAAAACTAAAGGCAACTTTAGCTGAAATCACCAGCGAAAAAACAAAAATGGAAGCCATTTTCAATTATATGACCGACGGCGTCTTGGCTTTTCATTTAAGCGGTGAGATGATTCTTCTCAATGAATCAGCCAGCCGAATGCTATCTCTTACCGAGGATTCTTTCTTTAACATCAGAGAACCCGGCGTAGAGATAGAACCAGAACTAAAGAATGCCATTATGAGTACCCTCAACCAAAAAGAAAGCTTAAAACACAATTCTTTCTTAATCAGCACCAGAGAAAAACAATACCTAAGGGTCAATTTTGCCCCTTTTAGAGATGAATCCAATCAACTGGCAGGTCTGGTAGTGGTTCTTAACGATGTTACAGAGCAAGAAAAACTGCAAAACATTCAGCAAGAATTCGTTGCCAACGTATCCCACGAATTAAGAACGCCTCTCACCGTCATTAGAAGCTACACGGAGACACTGCAAGAAGGCGCCGCAGAGGATCCCGCTTTGAGCGATAAATTCCTCGGCGTTATCCACAGTGAAGCGGTGCGCATGACCAATCTTGTGAAAGACCTCTTAGAGCTTTCCCAATTCGAATATCAAGAAACAAAATGGAAAAAAGCCATTATAGAACTGGGCGAAATGCTTCCTATGATTGAAGCCAAGATTATGGCAAATACCAAAGAAAAAAACCAAAACCTTATCCTAAAACCCAGCGAAGAGCCTTTATATATTTTTGCCGACTTAGAACGTATCGAGCAAGTCATTCTTAATATTGTATCCAACGCCATTAAGTATACCGATGAAGGCGGCACCATCACCGTAGAAACCAAAAAAGAAGAGCAAGTGGCCACCATTGTCATCAAAGACAATGGAATGGGGATTCCCGAAGAAGATCTCCCCCGTCTTTTTGAGCGTTTTTATCGTGTGGACAAGGCCAGAAGCCGTGAGTTTGGCGGTACAGGCCTTGGATTATCCATTGCGCACCAAATCATAGAAGCCCACAAAGGCACCATCAGTATCCATTCCGATGGTATTGGGCAAGGAACAGAAGTCAAGATTTGTATCCCTATTGAGCGTTTTTAGAGATTTGTCATACAGTTGTCATGTTTTTGTAACATGTTTGTAACATTCATTTGGTATAATAATGGTAATAATATGAGTATCAGGGAAGGAGGGTCTACCATGAAGTGCAAAACAATTAAAAAATGGGTCAGTGTTTTACTCTGCTTTGCCATGGTTTTTTCTATGTCTTTTGTGTTATCTGCAAAAGATGAAG
>CAYJGI010000106.1:0-3365 GCA_964369705.1 uncultured bacterium | reverse complement strand
TCTAACGCTCCCTAAAGATACGGATATCACAGCCCTCACCAATGAGATTGTTTTTAAAGGTACAGCGCCAAAAGGCGCCACCGTTGTTCTCGTTATTAACGAAGAAGATCCCGTAACCGATACGGTCGGTAAGAGTGGACTCTTTGCTTTTTCCGTGGAACTGGAAGAAGGGGAAAACAACATTACCATTACAGCCACCGATGAAGATGGCGAAAAACACACCATCGAAAAGACTTTTGAATTCACACTAAAAAAAGTCGCCATCGACGCCAAACAAAATAAAGTAGTCGCTGAAGAAGAAGCCGACGAAGAGGAAGAAGAGCCGCTCGGCTTTGTTGCGGGACTGATACAGCGAATCATTCAGATTTTTACCGGAGAATAATAGAATGAAAGAAAAAATAAAGAGTGTGTCCTTAGGTCTACTGGTCGTACTCAGCTTGATCCAAACGGTGGGGTTATTAAATACCTTACCCAGCGATACAAATACCCTACAGGAGGAAAACATTCCTCCTGTTTTGCTTATGGAGAGTTTTACGCCCCTTGAGCTACTTCAACCGGAAACCATTAATGTATCTTTCGGTTATGAGAATTCTTCCAGCGTTATGAACATCCAAAGAGAAGAGGGGAGTTACTATAGCGAACTCACCGAGCCCATCTTAGAGATGGCTTTCAGAACGGCGGTAGAGGGACGAGCCATCGACAAAAAAACTTATGCCGAAGTACGAGGCAATCAATCGGGTATCGAACTTTTGTTTTATTTTGATGTGACAGAAGAGATGATGTTATCCATGTATCAAATGGATGAAGCAAACTACCCCCTACCGGATGGGATGGCTTTTCGGTCTTTGTTTATCAATGTAGAAGAAAATAAAGCACTATTCATGGGTACAGATGATGCAAGCGGTTTTGAAGTGATGCTCTCCCTAACGGAAGAAGATGCCCTTGCACTGCAAAACCTTATGGAAGAAATCATTGAGTATACCTCTTATTCTTACGCCAATTTCGGCGGCGAGATAAGTGGTGATAGAGATCTATATGTACCTTTTTCGGGGATCGATGCGCCCATCTACTATCTCATCAAAAGCCCCGATAATGAAGAAGCCTTAGCGCGAACACTCTTTGATAATTTTGCCGTGGTACGCAAGATTAATGAAGTCAGTGCCGTTACGTATATTGATAGCCAAAGGGCGGCCCGTTTTTATACCTCTGGGCTCATGGAATATAAAGACAGCGGAATGAATCATACCGATACAGCAACCACTATGGAACAATACGCCATTGCCGTTGATTTTGTCAATCGACATGGTGGTTTTAGCGAGGATTTATGGTTACAAGAGATTGCTACAAGCGAAACCGACAATACAACCATCTTTTATTTTGGCAAGCGAATGCTCAATGGAATTATTGAAGATTACACCGCCATCACCGTTACTGTAGAAAGACAAAAAGTCGTAGAGTACAGCCGAGATATGGTAGAAATCGGCAGTATTTGGAGCGTGGAAGATAGCCTTAACAACGGACTTCAAGTACTGGATGCGCTCATTGATGCATCCTATGTAGGTGAAGATAATACGATCGTAGATATCTCTCTTCGCTACCTTTACCATAGAAGCGATGACGTTATAGAAGTTGCACCGGTCTATATAGCAACACTACTTGATGGTACCGTCTACACCGTCGATGGCCATACGCTAGACATCTTACAATCTTAGGAGGCGCTATGAACTGGTCAAGAGCAAAAACCATACTCATTACCGCTTTTTTAATCATTAATATTATTTTGGCCGCTTTTTTGATTGAAGAAAACGCCGTTACAGAAGATTCCACCACCAATATCATTACTTATGAAGATGTTGTATTATTTTTACAGAAGCAAGGCGTGACCATTCATGATGAAGAAGAACCCAGTTATCGCTCCACCGTTCGGGAAGTAACATTCTCGCCTTATCCCTTAGATAGCGATGAAACGGCTACGGCACTATGGGGAGACCTTTTTGGTGTAACCAAAAGCATTGTAGAAGGGGACACACCTATTACGACGTACACCAAGGACGATGCCTTCCTCACCATTAACAGCACTGGCGCTTTATTCTTCGGCGGTGGCGTAGCGGGAGAAGCCAAAGTCTTAGAAGAAGAAGCGGTGAAAATCGCAACGGAAAAAATCGAAGAAATCATCCCCGAGGCCGATATGACTTTAACGGCCGTGGTAGAAAACGAAACGGGCTTCTTCATTACGTATATACAAAATGCCGACGAAATGCCCATTGCCGGCACCTACGTTAATGTCACCGTAGAAAACGGCGCCATTATCAGCTATGCCCAGTATGTTGTCATGCCGGAAGTGGGTTTACTGGCAAGGCAAGAAGTCATTCCACCGGAAGATGCCCTCCTCTCCCTTACGGGATACCTGGGCGAAGGCCAGAGTATCCATATTGTATCGGTGACGCAAGGATTCTACTCTCAATCCTTTAATGCCGATCATTGGACGGCAGTCCCCGTATGGATTATCGAAACAGAAGGCAACTTCACCTATAATATCAACGCCATTACCGGCGCCATCGAAATGGGGAACTAAAAAAAGCGTAAAGTAGATGATTCTACTTTACGCTTTTTATTTGTTTTCTGATTTATTTATAGTGCCATAGGCGCATCTTCCACCGTCGTGGGGTTTTCTTCTACAATGGGTGCTTCTTCAGTGACGGAGGATGCTTTTTTTGGCAGTCCCTTCTCATAAGGATACTGCGTCCACTTCAACGAGATTTCCATGAGGGGGCCAATGCCAAAGCCGAAGATGATGGTACCAAGGCCTACGGGACCACCTAAGAAATAGCCCACAATTAAAGCAAAAATTTCCATAAGGGTACGGATGGTACGGACTTTGAGATTGGTAATGCGATGGAGGCTTAACGTAAGGCCATCCCTTGCACCGGCACCAAAACCCATATTAATGTATACGCCGATACCAAGACCCATAATGGCCGTGGCAAAAACCGCGAGAAATCGCTGCTGCCAAAAAATCGTTGGCATCCACGTCATAAAGGGAGCAAAAAAATCAACAAAATAACCAATACAAAAAGTATTGGCAAAGGTTGCCCACGTAATTTTTGTTTTGAAAAAAAGACTAATCACAATAATGACCATGCTCACAATAATACTGGCACGGCCCATGGGCATATTGAGGGTGAAGCCGAGCCCGGAGTGAAAAACCTCCCAAGGACCAAAGCCAAGACCTGCCATGCGCAATAAGTTAATGCCAAAAGCCAGTAAACAAAACCCGAATATCAGAAGAATAACCCGCAATATAAGACCTTGCCATAGTTCTTTAAAGGTGTATTTCATAGTAGCTCCTAAGTTTTTTCTTTCAT
>CAYJGI010000105.1:4091-4871 GCA_964369705.1 uncultured bacterium | reverse complement strand
AAAACGGGATAGATATTATTCGTGTTTTTGATGCGCTGAATGACACCCGCAACATGAAAACCGCTCTTTCTGCTATCAAAAAATCCGGTGCCCATGGACAAGCCTGCGTCGTCTATACCATCAGTCCCGCCCACTCCAATGAGACATTCGTTGATCTTGCCGTTGAGCTTCAGGCAATGGGTGCCGACTCTATTTGTATTAAAGACATGGCCGGTTTATTAAAACCATACGTGGCCTATGATCTGATTACAAAGATGAAAAAGAAAATCACAATCCCCATTCAAGTACATAGCCACTATACCAGTGGTATGGCCAGTATGATGTACTTAAAGGCCATTGAGGCCGGTGCCAGTGTCGTAGATACGGCCATCAGCCCCTTTGCCATGGGTTCTTCTCAGCCACCTACGGAGACGATGGTTGCAACGCTTCAAGGAACTCCGTATGATACCGGTCTTGATTCACTTTTATTACAGGAAGCTGCTGTCTACTTTAGAGAAATCAAAAAAGACTACCCTGTGCCTTCCGTCGTCATGGAAGTGGATTCAGAAGTCTTAACGTATCAAATTCCCGGTGGGATGTTGAGTAACCTCACTTCTCAGCTGAAAGATCAAGGCGCCATGGATCGTTATGAAGAAGTATTAGAAGAGCTTCCTAAGGTCCGTGAAGACTTAGGTTTTCCGCCTCTTGTAACACCAACCAGCCAAATGGTCGGGACACAAGCCGTTCTGAATGTCTTAATGGGTAGCCGTTACAAGATGGTACCAAAGGAAATTAAAGACT
>CAYJGI010000105.1:3300-4081 GCA_964369705.1 uncultured bacterium | reverse complement strand
AAGGTCTCTACGGTAAAGCACCTTTTGCGATTCAAGAAGATATCGCAAGACTCATTATCGGAGAAGAAAAACCTATTACCCATCGTCCCGCCGATCTCTTAGCGCCTCAGATGGCTACTTTAAGGGGTGAAATCAAGCACCTCATCGAAAAAGAAGAAGATGTGTTGACTTACGCTCTTTTCCCTCAAATCGCTAAGAAATTCTTCGAGAATAGGCTTTCTAAAAAGACATCCATTGATTTTCAGATTTTAGAAGAGAATAATGGAGAAACATACCCCATTTAATTGACTTTTTATTCGTTTTTTTTTAAAATATTGTTAAGCAAAAGAGTGGCATTTGCCACTCTTCATTTTTTTAAGGAGCTTTTTTATGAAAGACTGGACAGGTGTTCGTGATCATCGAGATGTTTTTTTGGAAGGATCTTTTGAGTTTCAAGTTACTAATAATCTAGCAACTCAATCAAAAACCGATTTTCTCCGTCAATATATAGAAGGGGAGATTGCTCTTTGTGATGCCTGTGGATTAGCAACGATGGAACACCATTTAAACAAAGTTCCCGCCACGGGGACACACTTATCACCAATTATGTTTATTGGAGAGGGCCCCGGTGAAGATGAGAATAAAGAAGGCGCACCCTTTGTGGGAAAAGCAGGACAACTTTTAAATCGCCTTTTTGATAGAGCTAAGATTAAGAGAGAAGAAGTATACATCTCTAATATTATGAAGTGCCGTCCGCCGGAGAATCGTAATCCCTCCAGTGAAGAAGCAAGCGCTTGTGGCA
>CAYJGI010000105.1:0-3290 GCA_964369705.1 uncultured bacterium | reverse complement strand
TGTATTATTAGGTGGCATTGCTTTAGGACATTTTTTCCCGGGGGAAAAAATCATGAAAAACCGAGGTGTCGTCCATGAAATCATGGGCATTCCAACCATCCCAACCCTTCACCCTGCTTTTTTGCTTCGACAAAGCGGTGAAGATTACAAGACCCATGCGTGGAATCTTTGGAATGATATACAATTAGCATATCGCTATATAAAGGAGACAACACCATGATCGATCATTGTATCAAACAAGAATTACAAAAAATGATTTACGATCGTTTTACTAAAAACAATAAAATACCAAAGGTCTATATCGAGACTTTTGGTTGCCAAATGAATGTTCACGATAGCGAAAGACTTCTTGGTGCAGCCCTTCAAGTGGGATATGTAGAGTGCTACAAGATTGATGAAGCCGATTTAATACTCCTTAATACCTGCTGTATACGTGAGCATGCAGAAGTTAAAGTTTTTGCTTACCTTGGTACGCTTAAAAAGCTTAAACAGTCAAATCTCCACCTGAAGATTGGTGTATGTGGTTGTATGACGCAGCAAGAAGGTATGGCAAGGGAGCTTCGCATCCGTTTTCCCCATGTTGATATGATTTTCGGTACCCATAATAGTCACGCTTTTCCACAAATTCTTCTTAAAGCTTTACAGGAAGATGGGAGAATTATTGACGTATGGAAAGATGGGGGAGAAATCATCGAAAATGCAGAGTACGCCCGTAATAATGGTATCAGAGCCTGGGTGAATATCACTTTTGGTTGCAATAATTACTGCTCATACTGCATCGTACCCTACGTGCGGGGTAGAGAGAGAAGCCGAACGCCTGAAGCCATTATCAAAGAAATCAAGGCCCTAGTCGATGAAGGCTACCAAGAGATTTATTTATTAGGTCAAAACGTCAACTCCTACGGACAAGACTTAACACCACCGGTCTCCTTTGCTACTTTACTGAAAGAAGTAGATCAAACAGGCATGAAGAGAGTTCGTTTTATGACCAGCCATCCAAAAGACTTAAGCGATGAGCTGATTGATACCATGGCCACTTGCCAGAGTATATGTAACAGCATTCACTTACCGGTTCAGTCGGGAAGTAATCGAATCCTCAACGCCATGAATCGTAAGTACACAAGGGAAGATTATTTGTTACTCGTTGAGAAATTAAGGAATAAAATACCCGACATCACCTTGACCACCGATATTATCGTTGGTTTTCCCGGTGAGAGGGAAGAAGATTTTGAAGATACTTTAAGACTCATGAAAGAAGTGAGATTTGAGTCTATATACAGTTTTAAATACAGTAAGAGAACCGGAACTCCCGCCGCAACAATGGAGGGCCAAATCCCACTGGAAATCAAGTCAGAAAGACTGCAAAGACTCAATCAACTGGTTAAATCCATTAGTATCAAAGATATGGAGCACTACATTGGTAAAAAAGTCGAAGTCCTCATGGAGGGCTACCACAAAAAATCAAAAGAATATCAAGTGGGACGAACAACGAATAATAAATGGGTACAAGTCAGAAGTGATGAAGATCTCACCGGTCAAATCATCACAGCAGAAATATATAAGGCTTTTAATAGTGCAATAAGAGGTAAAATCGTAGAGTAGAGGTGACAATATGGCAACGACACCCATGTTAAAACAATGGAAATCCATTAAAGAGCAATACCCCGATTGTTTGCTTTTTTTTAGGCTTGGTGATTTTTATGAGATGTTTTACGATGATGCGCTCAATGGATCAAAAATCCTAGAAGTGGCTCTAACGGGTAAGAGTGCCGGAGAAGGCAATAAAATCCCTATGTGCGGTATCCCTTACCATGCGGCAGATCAATATATCAAAAAAATTTTAAAACATAATCTTAAAGTTGCCATATGCGAACAGATGGAAGATCCGGCATTAACAAAAGGATTGGTTCGCCGTGATGTCATTCGTGTCATTACACCGGGTACTGTGGTGGAGAATGATTTTTTAGAAAGTGCTGAAAATAATTTTATTGCAGCTTTATGCTTTGGAGCAGATCAAGTGGGCATTGCCCTGGCCGATGTCAGCAGTGGCGCTTTTATGATTGCTGAAGTGGCTATGAGTGAATTACATAATATACTCTTTAAATATAAACCAAAGGAGTGTCTAACTAATCTATCTTTAGAAGCTACGAGAGAATTGGCTTTTTATGAACTACCGGAAGGCTATTTTTATCAGAGAGAAGCCCTTGATCTCACTTTGAATCAATTTGGATCTACGGAGTCTTTTGTTGCTTTTCCATTAGCGCTTTCCGCATCGGGAGCCCTTTTAAGATACCTCATAGAAACGCAAAAAAGGCCCCTGCACCACATAAAGAAAATCGAGATTATTAACGATGCGAAGATCTTGCAACTGAGCGCCACAACACAACGAAACCTCGAACTGGTACAAAATAATATAGATCACAAAAAACATGGATCCCTTCTTTGGGCCATGGACAAAACGGTTACAGCCATTGGCAAAAGAACGATCAAAAAATGGCTTTTGAATCCACTTTTATCTGTGGATACAATCAAAAACAGGCAAGATGCCGTAGAAGAATTGGTGAATAACAGTATTCTTACCATGACGATGCAACGTGCCTTAGGCGAGATTTTAGATATGGAAAGGATTGTTGCAAGAATCTCATACCTCACGGCCAATGGAAGAGATCTTCAATCCTTGAAGAAGAGTTTTTATTACTTACCTGAGATTTCTAATGCCCTCACCATGGCAGAGTCTACACTTCTTGTGGATTTATTAAAAGAATTTGATACCTTGGAAGATTTATACAAAATTATAGATGATGGTATTATGGAAGATCCGCCGGTATCGCTGAAAGATGGTTTTTTGATCAAGGCCGGTTACAATGAAGAGGTGGATCGTCTAAGAGATATTGCAAAAAACGGAAAAAAATACATCACAGAACTTGAAACAAGGGAAAAAGAAATCACAGGAATCAAAAGCCTTAAAGTTAAGTTTAATAAAGTCTTTGGTTATTACATAGAAGTCACCAATCCCCATCTTCATTTAGTTCCAACTGGTCGCTATATCAGAAAGCAAACCACGGTAAATGCCGAACGCTTTTTTACCGATGAACTAAAAACCTTAGAAGAAAGCGTCTTAAGTGCGGAAGATACACTCAAAACCTTAGAATTTGACCTCTTCTCCCGCATTCGCCACACTATTTTGCTGGAGATTCATCGTATCTTAGATACAGCGGATAAGCTTGGCATCATTGATACCCTTTGTAGTTTTGCACAGGTTGCTTCAGAAGAAAGCTACGAAAAACCAG
>CAYJGI010000104.1:2669-4887 GCA_964369705.1 uncultured bacterium | reverse complement strand
GATTCCATCCCATATGGGGGACTTTTACATCATACTGAATGCGGTCTACATCGCCGGTAATTAAAGAAAGGCCTTTTGTGAAGCCGTTCTCTGTACTGGTCTCGCAAAACAACTGCATACCAAGACATATCCCCATAATTGGTTTTTGTTTATCGTTGGCTTCATGGATTAGATCTAATAAATGGTCTTTTTTTAGTTCTTCCATGGCTTCACCGAATGACCCAACACCGGGGATTACTAATTTGTCGGCTTTTTGAATGACTTCGCGATCCTTCGTTACAATGCTTTTGATATTAAAATAATCAAAGCCTCTCTTCACATTCTTCAAGTTGCCCATGCCGTAATCTATAATAGCAATCATTATAAGACACCCTTCGTGCTCGGCACTTCATTTTTGTAGGCTTCTTGAATCGTTAACGCTTCTTTAAGGGATCTTCCAAGGCTCTTAAAGATGGCTTCAGCGATATGGTGAGAGTTTTCTCCATGGTATTTAATTACGTGGATATTGGCCGCCATTTCGTTTGATAGAGCTTGTAAGAATTCTCTGACCAATTCGGTGTCAAATTCGCCAACTCTCTCCGTAGGAAAAGGACAATTACAAACAAGGTACGGTCTACCGCCGAGATCTACTGCCGTCTGTATTAAGGCATCATCCATGGGCGTAACCTGAAAACCAAAACGCTCAATCCCCTTCTTGTCACCTATAGCTTTAAAAAAAGCTTGCCCTAAGACAATCCCGATATCTTCTACCGTATGGTGTCCATCGATATGAAGATCTCCTAAGGCACGAACGGTAAGATCAAAACGACCGTGCTTACAAAAACTGGTCAAAAGATGGTCAAAAAAGCCAATCCCAGTTTGAATATTCGAAGTACCTGTTCCATCTATATTGAGTGTAATGGTGATATCGGTTTCTTTCGTTTTTCTTGTACATTCTCCGATTCTCATAAAGCGTCCTCCAGTCGTATCTGCACTGATTTTTTGTGGGCCGATAATTCTTCGATATCGGCAAAATAAGAAATAATCGGTTCTAATGATTTTAATTTTTCTTTCTGATATGAAAGAATGCTTGATTTTTTTAAAAAAGTATCCACTCCGATGGGGCTACTGAATCTCGCGCCTCCCGCCGTTGGGATGACGTGGCTGGGGCCTGCGACATAGTCACCTAATGACTCGGTGGTATATTCGCCTAAGAATATGGCTCCCGCATTCTCAATATCGTCCAGTAATTCATGGGGGTTTTTTGTCATAATCTCCAGATGTTCGGGAGCGATTTTGTTGGATAGTTGTACCGCTTCTTCCATGGAAGCTACTTTAATGAGTAAGCCGAAGTTGCGAATTGATTTTGATGCGATTTCTTTTCGCTCTAATTGTGCTAGCTGCTTCGCCAGTTCTTTCTCCACTTCATCTATGATGCTTTGGCTATCACAAAGTAGAATCGCTGCACTCAGAGGATCGTGTTCACTTTGACCTAGTAAATCTGCGGCAATATAACGGGGATTCGCCGTCTTGTCGGCAATGATGAGAATCTCACTGGGACCGGCTAGCATATCAATACCCACGGTGCCAAAAACCTGCTTCTTTGCTAGTGTCACAAAAATATTACCGGGGCCGACAATCTTATCGACTTTAGGAATGGACTCTGTGCCGTAGGCAAAGGCGCCGATGGCTTGGGCACCACCTAAGGTACAAATGGAATTTGCACCGGCCATATGGGCAGCTACAATCATTTCTTTCAGAATACCACCTTGTTTTGGTGGTGTAACGACACAAATATTCTTTACACCGGCAATTCTAGCCGGTACTACCGTCATTAAGATGGAACTTACAAGGGGTGCCGACCCACCGGGAACATAGCATGCTACTGACTGGATAGGCGTGATTTTTTGACCTAATTGATAATCATCGCCCTCTTTAATCCATGAGATTGGCATATGACTGCTGTGGTATGACTGCATATAAGAAATGACTTTTTTTATGTAATCAATGAGCGTTGTATCCACTTCACTGATTGCCGTCTCCAGTTCTTCTTTCGTGACAAAAAAACCTCTATCGCTTAAATCCACACCGTCGAATTCTTTCGTATAGCGCAGGAGTGCTTCGTCTTTGTTTTCTTTTACATCTTGAAGAATTTTTTTGACTCCGATTTCTAAGTCATCGGCGTTTTGATTACGATAAAAGAGAGGTCTTAAGATTTCGTCCACATTATGTATGGCCG
>CAYJGI010000104.1:0-2659 GCA_964369705.1 uncultured bacterium | reverse complement strand
CTGGCAATCTCTTGAATTTCTCTCTGATAAGTCTTAAGACTTACCCTATTGACAATGAGCCTTGCACTAATGGGGTAGACTTCATCGATGACAGAGAGTCCGTTTTCTTTTAACGTACTTCCAGTTTCAACAATATCAATAATACAATCAGAAAGCCCCACGAGAGGCGCCAATTCTACAGAGCCTTCAAGCTTAATCACGTCGTACTCTATATCCTTATCTTTCATATAAATATCGGCAGACTTAGGGTACTTTGAGGCAATTCTGATTTTCTTCTTGCCTTCTAAAGTAAAACCTGTCTTCGCTGCTAAACTCATAGTACATTTACCAAATCCAAGATCTAACATCTCTAGGACATCCGGTGACTGCTCAATCAAAACGTCTTTTCCTAGGACGCCCACTTCTGCCACGCCATTCTCAACGTATTTTGCAACATCTGATGGTTTGACTAAAATCACTCTGATTTTTTTTGTTTCGTCGGTAAAAATCAATTTTCTACTCTCTAAATCAATGGTATTCTCAGGATCATATCCTGCTTTTTTTAGGGTTTTAATTGTTTCTTTGGCTAGCCTGCCCTTGGCCAGTGCAATGCTGATATATTCCATAATTGATTCCCTTCTATAGCTCAATGACGTTATCTGTCTTTAATGTAATCTCTTTGAGGTCAAAGACAATTTCTACTCTCATTCCTTCTCTTCTCATGGCTTCGCTCTGAACAAAGGCCGCCTGCTGGTTATTGATATCTTTTACGTATAATACAGCGCAAGGATCTTCCGTAGGTGGTTCGATCAGCGGCAATATTCGGCTAAAATGAACGGCAAATCCACTGCCGTAGAGGTGAGCGCCAAAGGACTGAATCAAATTATCATAACGTCCCCCGGAAAGAATCTCTTGACTGTTATTTTTGATCATGCCTTTAAAGATGACACCACTGTAATAAGGCAAATCTTGCACCAATCCTAAATCTAAGGTGAGGTGTTTTTCGTAACCGTAACAAGTTAGCTTCGCCAAAACATCTTCAAGATGGGTCAAGATAGCATTCAGGTTTTTTGATTTTGTAACCCCCTTCATGCGATCCAAAACCTCACCCATAGGACCGTAAGTAATTAGGAGCTGAACCAGTATATCGGCCATTTCTTTACATACGTCGTTGTTTTTCAATGTATTTTCTAAGTCTACCATGTTCTTGTCATGGAGGGCTTTTAAAATGTCTTTTTCTACCGCTTCTGTTAGATTCAGATCAATCAAAAGGGTCTTTAGGAAGTCGACGTGACCTAATTCCAAAATAAAGTCGTCAATGCCACAAAGTTGTAAAGTCTCAATCGCTGTGGAGATGATCTCTACATCACCGTTAAGGGGTGTCATACCGATGACTTCTGCACCGATTTGAGATCGCTCCCATTGCCTCTCTATGTCTGACTTTGTTTTTCTGACCACTTGTGTCATATAAAAAAGCTTAGCTACTTTTTCATTCTTTAATTTAGTAGAAGCAAAACGAATCATCGGTAGCGTCATATCAGGTCTTAAGATTAAGACCTCCCCTTCTGGGTCGATGAGCTTGTAAGCTTCCGATGGCTTTAAGATGTTTTCATATCGATCAAAGAGATGATAATGCTCCACCATTGGTGTGTAGAGTTCTTCATAACCTCTGAGTGTTAGGTTTTTTGCGATTTTTTGTTCGATGTACCTTTTTTTTGATGCATCGCTGATTGCAATATCTTCAAATCCTTTAGGTTGTTTGAGCTGATTCATCTTGAAGTTCCTTTCCTATTCGAATCTATTATACCATACTTTCATCAATCTGTTTTCCTTAATTACTTTATCACACTAATATGTTAGCATGATAAAGTAATTAAGTCAATAAAAAAAGGAAGGTCTTCTTCCTTTTTTCTGTTATTTTTCATTATAGATTCCATAAGATGAAGATTCACTATTATAAAAGAAAGGTACTTTAGGGGGCGCAATGGTCAAATACATCATAAAGAGAGTGAGAATCGTTAGAATGACTATTGATAAGTTTTTTGAAATTATAGGAACAGCAAATGATAAGTAATAACGAAAAACAAAAACCACCAGCGCGCTAACAAAAAAATTAAGAATATCAATCACAAAGGAAGAAGTACCAAATCCAAATGTAACAAAGTAATAAATAAAAGGAACAAGCAAAGTCCCCATAATTAAAGCAATGATCCCTGCTAAGTAATTGACTTCTATACCGATTTTTTTGAATACAACGTATTCTATAATATAATAGATCAGAACAGGAAAGAAAATCAGTTTTGTATGCTCGAATATACTTTCATTCACAGGGGCAATAAGACCCACTAAGAAATTTTGCCCAGAAAAATCATAGATAAAGTGCCATAGAACACCCAAAATCCATACAAATAATATGCCTATAAAAGTTGATCTCCTTAAAGTTTTATCCATATTTTTACCTCTTTTTTTACAGTTTATGTATTTTGCTTAAAAAAATGCAAAAAAAAGAGAGTGTATAAAACACCCGTGAAAAGAAAAAGCATATTACGCATATCGACAATGTCGCGCTTCACCTGGTCGGAAATCAATCTCTAAGAAAAACTTCCTACTGAATCCACTGATACGTAATTAAAGAAAAATAAAAAGGAAATAAAAAAAGTAAGAAAAAAAATTAAGGGAA
>CAYJGI010000103.1:0-4904 GCA_964369705.1 uncultured bacterium | reverse complement strand
GGCTTTAGTTTTGATGTTAAGAAAATCGCCGTCGGTCCATCGGCACCGCCGATGATGGCAATAGATCCCGCTGATTGCGGATCAAAGCCCATAAGTGTTGCCCCTATAAAGGTAAAGAAGATTCCAAATTGTGCCGCTGCCCCCAGCAACATTGTTTTTGGATTTGCAATTAGTGGTGAAAAGTCTGTCATTGCGCCAATTCCAATAAAAATCAAGGGGGGGTAAATACCCAGTTTTACCCCTTGATATAAATAATACAAAAGTCCACCGGGGCTCACAAGAGCCCCCAGTTCATCATAGACCGGTGCGGCCGTAATGCCTGATAGTGGTAAATTAGCCAAAAACATCCCAAATGCAATAGGCACCAATAACATGGGTTCATATTTCTTTGCTATGGCCAAATACAGTAAAAATAGGCTAATGACAAGCATAGCAAATTGGCCCATTGTTAAATTGGCAAATCCAGTTAGTTCTAAAAACGTAACTAATTTATCCAGCATTTAAGATACTCCATTAAATTTATTTTTGGTACAATTATTCGATAACGACTAAAACATCACCGGGAGCTACAGCGACACCTTCTGCTGCCGGCATTTCTTTAATCACACCATCTTTGTTAGCTACGATGTCATTTTCCATTTTCATGGCTTCTAAGATGATTACAACATCACCGGCTTTAACGGTATCGCCGACTTTAGCTTTGTGCTTGAAGATGGTTCCGTTCATTGGAGCGGTTACTGTGCCGTTACCGGTTGCGGCAACCTTCTTAACAGGTGCCGGTGCTTTTGGTGCTACTGGAGCTGGAGCTGCGGCTTTTGGAGCAGCTACAGGAGCTGCCACTGCTACAGGAGCTGCAGCAGTCTCAACACCTAATTCTTCTACTTCTACTTCAAATGCTTTATTGTTCACTGTAATTTTAAACTTTTTCATTTTAGTTATTCACCTTCCGAAATTATAATTTGTTATTGATTGTATTGACAATTCTACCAGCAGCAGTCCATGGGTTTTCACCGCCTGCACGCTTCAGTGGTTTTACAACAAAACCGGCAGCACCAGAAATGTTCTTGATGCGATATTCATCGGTACCCATGTAAGCGGTAATTGCAGCGGTAATCACTGCCATGGTTTCGTCGCCTACACCGGATTTTAGCGGACGGATTTCATCTTTTGGAGTCTCTACGATCTTCTTAACGGCAGGTTTTTGATAAAAACCGGGCATTAAGTTAGTGCCTAATACTTTTTTCATGGTAGATAAAACAAGTACTAAGATATAAAGAACAACAAAGACAATACCCATTCCTAGTAGTGTTACAACAATTGCGTCATTCATGGAATAGACCTCCTATACAGGAAGATTGCCGTGTTTTTTGGCTGGGCGTTCTTCTCTCTTAGTAGCAAGCATGTCTAAAGCACTGGCAACTCTTGCTCTGGTGAAGCGAGGCTCAATAACATCATCTACAAAACCACGGGCAGCAGCCTTGTATGGATTTGCAAATTTTTCTTTGTATTCGGCAATTTTTTCTGCTCTTTTTGCAGCTGGATCTTCGGCGCCTTCAATGTCTTTCTTGAAGATAATGTTGGCAGCACCGTCTGGACCCATAACGGCAATCTCAGCACCGGGCCATGCAATAACTTGATCTGCACCTAAGTCTTTTGAACACATGGCAAGGTAAGCACCACCGTAAGATTTACGAACGATAACGGTAATCTTAGGTACAGTTGCTTCAGAAAAAGCATAAAGCATCTTTGCACCGTGACGGATGATACCACCGTACTCTTGTGCAACACCGGGTAAGAAACCGGGAACGTCAACAAAAGTAACGATTGGGATATTAAAAGCGTCGCAGAAAGTGATAAATTTCGCTGCTTTATCGGAAGCATTGATGTCAAGGCAACCGGCCATAACCTTAGGTTGGTTGGCAATGATACCGATAGATTCGCCACCGATTCTACCAAAACCTGTAATCATGTTTTGTGCATAAATTGGTTGACACTCGAAGAAATCACCATCGTCTACTACGCTTGTGATGACGTCTTTCATGTCGTAGGCTTTGTTTGGATTCTCTGGAAGAAGGGTATTTAATTCTTCGCAAATTCTATTGGTGCAATCGGCTGTCACAACGGGAGGTGCTGTCTCTAAGTTGTTAGAAGGTAAGAAAGAAATGAGTTTTCTTACGGCAGCTAAAGTCTCTTCGTCGTTACCGTTAATGAAGTGAGCTACACCGGATACGGAGTTGTGGGTAGTTGCACCACCGAGCTCTTCTTGTGTTACATCTTCACCGGTAACTGTCTTAATTACTTGAGGACCGGTGATAAACATGTTAGAGGTTTGATCTACCATGAAGATAAAGTCGGTAAGAGCAGGAGAATAAACGGCGCCACCGGCACAAGGTCCCATAATAACAGAGATCTGTGGAATAACACCGGAAGAAATGGTATTACGATAGAAGATGTTACCGTAACCGGATAAAGCATCTACACCTTCTTGGATACGGGCACCACCGGAGTCGTTAAGACCGATAACAGGTGCACCCATCTTAAGACCGAGGTCCATGACTTTGCAGATTTTTGCGGCGTGCATTTCGCCTAATGAACCGCCAATTACAGTAAAGTCTTGTGCATAAACATACACTAAACGGCTATCTACAGTACCGTAACCGGTAACAACACCTTCGCCCGGTGCTTCTACGGCAGCCATATCAAAGTCGTTGCAACGATGCTCAACAAATGCATCTAATTCTACAAAAGAACCTGGATCTAATAAAGCAGTAATTCTCTCACGGGCTGTTAGTTTACCACTGGCGTGTTGCTTGTCAATTCTTTTTTGACCACCGCCGGCGATAACCTTCGCTTTCTTTTCATTCAACATTTTAATTTTGTTTTCCATTTAAATCTGGTTTCCTCCTTATTAACGCTCACACAATTCCACAAGAACACCATTGGTGCTCTTAGGATGTAGAAAAGCGATTTTTGCATTACCTGCTCCGTATCTTGGGGTCTCATCAATGAGTCTGATTCCCTTCTCTTTTAGGTCTTTCAGTGCTTCTTCGATATTAGAAACTCTTAAAGCAATGTGTTGCACACCTTCACCGTTTTTCTCAATGAATTTAGCAACGGGACCATCGGGAGAAGTAGATTCCAGTAATTCCAGTTCACTGTCGCCTGTTGGTAAGAAAGCAACTGTGACTTTTTGCTCTTCTACGGTTTCTTTACCTTGGCATTCTAAACCTAAAACATCAACGTATAGTTTTAAGGCTTCATCGATGCTTTTGACGGCAATACCGATGTGATCTACTTTTAAAACGTCTAACATGATTACCCTCCTTCTTGATTAAAAATTCATTTTTTGTATTAAAAGATCAGATACAGTAAAGGGGTCTGTTTCTTTTTCTACAATTTTGATTGCCATGTCATCTAAGATACCGTCTTTAGTAACGTTTCTAACTTTCTTATTAAAAGTATCAAGTAGAATGTTTTCTACTTCGATTTTAGCATTACGAACACGACGGCGGTAGAATTCTCCCGTTTCTTCGGAGACTTTAAGATATTCAAAAAGCTTCTCTAAGAGCTCGGGGATTCCTTTATTGATGCTGGCTTGAGTCTTTGTGATGGGTGGTCTCCAGTTCTCGAAATGGCCTTTTAAGTCGAGCATCATTTCAATTTCTGTGCTTAAGCGATCCGCCCCTTCCCTATCACATTTGTTAATGTTAAAGATATCGCCAATCTCCATGATTCCCGCCTTAATGGCTTGAATATCATCGCCCATACCGGGGATGAGTACAAGGAGTACGGCATCGGCAAGTCTAATGATGTCAACTTCTGATTGACCTACGCCTACGGTCTCAATGAAAATAAAATCGCAACCGTATGCATCTAAGATTTTGACTGCCGATTGTGTTGCTTTGCTTAAGCCACCTAATTGACCACGACTTCCCATGCTTCTGATAAAGACACCGGGATCGACGGCCAACTCACTCATGCGAATGCGGTCACCTAAGATGGCACCACCGGTAAAGGGACTTGTAGGGTCAATCGCAATGATGCCCACCGTCTTTCCTTCACTTCTCAGTGCCTTTACAAGCTTATCGGTGAGGGTACTTTTACCGGCACCGGGAGGTCCCGTAATGCCAATTACTTTTGCTTTACCCGTTTTGGGGTAAAGGTTTTTCATGATTTCTACAGACTCTTCATATTCATTCTCTATGAAGGTAATCACACGGGATGTCAGCCTTACGTTACCGCTTAAGACGCCATCTACGTATTCTTTAACGTCCATATTATCTCTTTAGGTTTGCTTTAATAAAGTCGATGGTTACTTGGGTGTTTGTACCCGGTGTGAAGACTGCTGCAATTCCGTTTTCTTGTAGGAAAGGAATATCTTCTTCAGGAATAACACCGCCACCTACTACTAAAACATCATCAACACCTTTTTCGGCCATAAGTTGTGTTACTTTAGGAAAAAGGGTATTGTGGGCACCTGATAAAATGCTCATTGCCAATACGTCATCGTCTTCTTGAACAGCTGCGGTAACAATTTGTTCCGGAGTTTGACGAAGGCCTGTATAAATAACTTCAAAACCGGCATCTCTAAAAGCTCTGGCAATGACCTTAGCACCACGATCATGACCATCAAGACCTGGCTTAGCAACTAAAACTCTGATTTTCTTTTCGCTCATCTCTTTGTCCTCCTTACAGCATTGCTGTGGCAACGTACTCGCCAAATTCGTCTCTTAATACTTGGCAAACTTCGCCAAGGGTTGCATATACTCTAACGGCATCAAGGATAAATGGCATTAAGTTCTCGTCGGTACCAGCGGCTGCTCTTAGTGCTGCAAGTTTTTCTTCGACGGCCTTATTGTCTCTTTCAGCTTTTAGTTCTGCAATCTTGTTTTTCTGTGTTACTT
>CAYJGI010000102.1:0-4935 GCA_964369705.1 uncultured bacterium | reverse complement strand
TAAGTTGAAAGGACGGCTTACTTTGTAAGAACCGCTTATGATATTTTCAGAAGTGGCTTCCGCACCGTCGATTTTGACGGCTTTTACGGTATCGTTTAAAGAACCGAGGGATACATAACCAATGGCATCGGCACTACCGGCCACCGTTTGGAGCATAACGTCAGTCTTATTGATGATGACAGCTTCTTTGCTGGTTTCGTCTGTCTTATTACCATCGGCATCTTTCACTTCAATGCCAAATAACTCAATAAAAGCACCACGGGTACCACTACCATCTTCCCTTGAAATCACGTTGATGAGCGTGCCACCCTCGCCGCCATTATTACAAGCAGCAAACATGGTGACCATGAGTACTAAACAAAAACAAATACTTAAAAACTTTTTCACTTTTTTAACCCTACCTTGTAGTTTGAATTGTAAATGCTCTCCGCATTTCTTTTACAGTATAAAAGCAAATTGTAAAATCATAAGCACCCCATTGTAAAATCAATGTAAAATACAAAAAACAATGATAATAGATGAAAAAAATTGTAGTATGCGCTAAAATAGCGTATGATAAAAAAAGAAAAAGGAGGCGATCCCATGCTCTTTAAACAGACCAGTATACCTAAAAAACTCATGAAAGAACCCATCGTCAAAGACGCTTTTCTATACATACAACAAGACGATGAAAAAACACTAAAAGAACACTTGACATTATGTGAGATTCCTGCACCAAGCCTTTATGAAACAGAAAGAAGCCGTGCTTTTTTACAATTGATGAAAGAGACTTCTTTACAAAACATTCACCAAGATGAAGTAGGCAATGTCTTTGGCACTTACGTAGGGAAGGGTAAAGGTCCCCACCTTCTCATCAGTGCCCACCTTGATACCGTCTTTGATTTTGATACCGATGTCAAGGTAAGGCAAGAAGAAGGGACGTACTATGCACCGGGGATAGGGGATGACACGAGAGGCCTGGCAGAAGTCTTAAGCTTAGCGAGAACCATCACGGCGCTACAGATTCCAACCGTAGGGAGCGTGACGTTTTGTGCCAATGTGGCAGAAGAAGGCTTAGGTGATCTCAAGGGGATCAAACATATCTTTAAAGACAAGGTACCTTACGATGGTTTTATGTCCATCGACGGTGGCGATATCGGCGGCACCCTAAGAGCGGCCACGGGGAGTCACCGCTATGAAGTGGCGTTTAGAGGTACAGGCGGCCATAGTTTTGGTGATTTTGGAATCCCAAATCCCATTCATGCCATGGGTCGTGCCATCCAAAAAATCAGCAATATTAAGCCACCGAAGACGCCCCTTACCACTTACTCCGTGAGCATAGTGAAGGGGGGAACCAGTATCAACTCCATCCCCCATGAAGCCATCATGATGATCGACATGAGAAGCGGTAGCGATAAAGCCCTTCGGGAGATTGATGATTTGATACAACAAGGAATCCAAGATGGACTGATGGAGGAGAATGCTTTTCATACAAAAGGAGAGCCTCTCACTGTCACCGTTACCCAAGTAGGGAATCGCCCCGCCGGTGCCTTAAGCATGGAGCACCCCTTAGCCGTTATGAGCTACGAAAGCAGTGAAGCCATGGGGGAAAAAGCGTTTTTTATTCATCAAGGCAGTACCGATTGCAATGTCCCTCTCGCGTTGGGGATTCCCGCCATCTGCGTCGGTAAAGGCGGTAAAGGTGGCGGCGCCCATACGCCAAAGGAGTGGTATCGCCACGAAAAAGCCTACATAGGCGTCCAAAAACACATGCTAACCCTTCTTTCATTAATTGGTATTAAAGGGATTTCCAGCCCTGCCCTTCCTATTTTAGATCAAGAAGGGACTAAATAATGAAAAAAATAAGAATCCTATGGTGGTTTAGCGTTGTTGCAATTTACACGGCTTACTTTATTCTATCAAACCTACTGCAATGGGAAAAATCTACGAGGAATACGGGACTTTTGGTTTTATTTATTCTCCTTATGGTGTCGTGGTATGTGGTGAATCAAGTATGGTATATGAGATTTGTGAAGACGGTGAGAGAACTGGCACCCCTACTGGAAGAAGGCCACTACGATGCTTTTATAGAAGAAAATCAAAAACTCATGGCACAAAATAACGGCAGTCAAACCAAAACCATTCTTGCCATTAATGTATTTGATGCCTACTGCAAGAAGGGCGATTATCATAAAGGTGTAGAAGCACTCACCGCCGTAGGGGAGAAGGGTCTTATCGGTCCCCTTAGAGTGCTGTATATGGCCGACTTAGCCTATGGCTACTTTTGCCTTGGTGACAAAGAAGAAGGCCATAGAATCGTAGAAGAGAATGGGAAGTTATTTGATAGATACGGCCACCATGGCCAATTAAGACCTATTATTGAAGTCGTCACCATAATGAATGAAATCGTAAAAGAAGATTACGAAGAGGCAAAGCGTCTTTTAGAAGAAGCAAAGGGCCGTGAAGAAGTACCCATGATGGAAGACCTGATGGGATTAGAAGGCATTTTACAACAACAAAGCAATCAATCACCGAAGGAAGAGGATTAAGATGGATGATTTTTTAGAAGCGATATTAGACATCTTTGTAGAACTGGGATTTGAGGGTAAAGAGAATAAAGGCGCTCATAAAATCCTGAGGATAACGGCAAAAATCATCATAACACTTCTTATCATAGCGATGATTGCTCTTTTAATCATGATTGGGATTCTTCAATTGAAGACGAATATCCTCTCCGGCGTGGGTTTTATCACCCTAGGAGTGGTTCTTCTCCTCGTTACTCTCATCAGAATCAAAACCAAGAGAGAATGAATCGAGTTCGTAACCTACGATTAAAACAAACAAAAAGCACTGTGACGATTCACAGTGCTTTTGTTATTTATTGTTATTATTCAACCGGAGGACAGTATCTGTTGATTATTTTATATTAGCTTTGCTAATATAAACACTTAATCCTATGGCTCACAGCTCTCCGCTTTGCGGCAACCGCTGTGAATGCCTTATAAATAATCATCCAGATTATTTATACAACTTACATAATGTAATGAGGTGTCTGATAAGTAGTTCGTTGGCACCTCGCTCATAACGAGCATACATGGTAATCCATAAGAATCTCCCTCAACCATTTATGTAGAGGTTATCATAATAAACATATTTACTATTGATTTTAGTAAATATTTTTATCATAATATAAATAAAAGGGTTCTAATTATATTTTCTCACTGAAGAACTCATCTTATACCAACAAGATTTTCGTCCATTGTTTCAAAAAAATAACAGAGAAAGCTGAGGGTATTTTATGGAGAGTCAGGAAAGCGTACTAACAACAAAACAAAGTTATGAAGCCAGTCAAAGACCTGTGGGTCAACTCAAAACCAATAGAAGTATCATCGTTACCTTCTTACTGAGCATCATTACCTTTTGTATTTATGCAATTGTAGTGTATTGCGGAATATCAAACGATCTAAATGTGATAGCCAGTAGGTATGATGGAAGAAGAACCATGAACTTTGCTTTATTGATGTTTGTGGTGGGACCCCTTACACTGGGAATTGGATATATTGTATGGAATCACAAAATCTGCAATAGGATAGGATTTGAATTGCAGAGACGGAATATCGACTATTCAATCAGTGCAAGTACATATTGGCTTTGGTCTATGTTGGGTTCATTGATCATTATCGGCCCGATTGTATATGTGTATAAGCTTTTTAAAGCAATGAATCTCCTTTGTGAGCACTATAATTATCATGGATAGAGAGATATTCCAATTAAAAAAACATGCTTAATAGTTCTTTTAATTGTACTGAGTGTGTCGCAGATCGCATGTGGTGACAATTCTTTTAGTGATGGAGATACTGCGAACGAACTACCACCTACGGGTAATGATGAGACCGTTAAAGATGGGAGTGTAGATCATGGTATGGGAGAAGGACAGTCCGGTACCGATATGACGCTAATTACTGAATCATTGGAATTATCCCAAGAAATCATGAATTGGGCAGAAAGAAGCACAGCGATGCCAACCGATTTATCAACCGATGACTTGATTAAATACCGATAAACAACCACCAGGATTCTGGACAAGCTACATGGAGCAATGTCATAATTAATATTAGCAGAATGAATATAAAAAACAGATGAATCCTATGAACTCATCTGTTTTTTTGATGTAGATTTATCGTTTGCTATTACTGGTGTCATGATGAAAGCACAATCATTACATAAGGCTATATAACCATTAATATAGTGAGCGAATTAATCCAGCATTTTATTATAATACTCTTCTAGAGATAGGTCACCTATGGCATTGGCCACTTCAACGCCTACATAACGAAGGTGCCATGGTTCGTAGATGATGCCGGTAATGTCTTCTTTATTTTTTTCGTAGCGGATAATAAAGCCGTACTCTTTGCAATGGTCGGCAATCCACTTGCCGGCGTCGGTATTGCCAAAACTCTGATTCAAAGATCCATCGGCGGTAACGTCAATGGCAAGCCCCGTTTGGTGTTCGCTGGTACCGGGGTACGTGACGACGGTGGCAGCCTTCGCCCGCACTTCTTCTTCTGAGAGATCGGGGTACTGATCTCGGTAGGTGTCGACTTTTTTATTATAGAGGGAGAGCTGTTTGTCGTAGGAGCGATAGCCACTGGCCACCCACATTTTGTGACCGGCATCCCTTGCATCTTGAAGAAGCTCTTCAATGGCATCCTTGACGAAGGATACGGCGGTAATATGGCTGCCCGTTAGTGTCTCGATATTCTCCGGTGCATAGTCATCGCCACCACCCTCTAAGGCTGAGAGGATACCCTCTACGGGGGGATCTTCTTCTATTGGGGGATTCACAGGCTCTTTCGGATCACTGATTGGCGGATCATCGACCACGGGATCGCCTCCATTCTCATCGGGATCTTTATCTCCATCTGGAGTAGTGATTGGATCTTCATCTCCATCGGG
>CAYJGI010000101.1:0-4940 GCA_964369705.1 uncultured bacterium | reverse complement strand
CATCAAAAACCGTTTTGGATCCACCAACGAAATCGGCGTCTTTGAGATGAAAGACAGTGGCTTAGAGGAAGTCAAAAATCCATCGGAGATCTTCTTAGCGGAGAGGCCGGAGCGGGCAGTGGGGTCTATTGCCACGGTCTCCATGGAAGGTACAAGGCCGGTTTTAGTAGAGATACAAGCCCTAGTTACACCCTCAAGCCTTGCTACACCAAGGAGAATGTGTCAAGGAATTGACTACAATCGTTTGGCTTTAATCCTAGCTGTATTAGAAAAAAAAGGAAGGCTTTCCATTGGTCATTCCGACGTCTTTGTCAATGTGGTGGGGGGATTAAGGCTTGATGAACCCAGTGCAGACATGGCCATTGCCACAGCGGTTCTTTCTGCGGCAAAAGATATTGAACTACCACGGAACATGGTAGCCATGGGCGAGATTGGACTTACGGGAGAAACAAGGTCTGTTCGTTTTATGGATATTCGTTTAAAAGAAGCAGAAAAACTGGGATTTCAATGGGCTCTTCTATCAAGTGGTAATGTGAAGAGTTATGATAGCACCACCCTAAAACCCGTTGCCGTCAAAAAAATCGGTGACATTTTATCCCTTATAGAATAACTGAAGCACAGTATGGATTCCATACTGTGTTTTTTTGTTTAAGAATGTAAGAAGAAGTGGGTAACTATTGATTGAAAATACATTTAATGTTATCATATAGAGATAAACTGGTAATGTTGTGCCCAGTTTACATTTAATGAAGAAAGGAGGAAAAAAACAATGAAAAAACTGACAAACATACAAAAAGCCATTAAGACGACACTGGTTGCCTCCAGTATGGCAGCAGGTTTTTTTGGATTATTTCAGTTCTTAAGAAGTGAATTTGTACGTGTTTATTGGAACTTACAATTAGATATGGTTTTAGTGATCGCAATCGCAGCGGTTGGCGCAATTATTTTAGGCATTATACTTTATTTATTAGCAGATTCTATGATTTTAGGATCATCGTATTTATACCAAAAAGCGGAATCTAATTTATACCAAAAAAACACGTCCACCGATATTCTTTTTGGCATTTCCGGTCTTGCCGTAGGACTTTTACTGGCAACTTTACTTCGAGGCGCTCTTATCGCCATTCCTTTTGTAGGCGAGCTCCTTGTGATACCTTCTTATGCATTGCTGGGTTTGTTCTGCATGCGGGTATTCCAAAAAAAGATCAAAGACTTTTTGCCGGAAAAAATCATCATCCTCGATGAGATGACCATGGGAACAACCTCGGAAATCAAAGAAAAAAAGCTGAAAAAACTCAAACAAATAGAAGCCTATGAACTACCAAAAATCTTAGATACCAGCGTCATCATCGATGGAAGAATCGGATCCATTGCAAGGACCGGTTTTATTGACGGTGTCTTCATTATCCCAAGCTTTGTATTAGAAGAATTAAGATATATTGCCGACAGCGGAGAAGATATTAAACGGGTCAGGGGACGGTACGGCCTCGATGTTCTGAAGAGTATGCAAGAAGACAAATCCTTGGACATCGTCATATGGGAAGGTGATTTCCCGGAGATTCATACAGTAGATGATAAGCTGATTAAGCTTGCCACCTCACTGAAGGGTGCCCTCATTACCAATGACTATAATCTCAATAAAATGGCGTCTATTAAAGGTCTTAAAGTCCTCAATATCAACGAACTGGCTAATTCCCTAAAGGCGTACATCTTGCCCGGTGAAAAACTCAAAGTCAGCATCGTAAAGCAAGGCAAGGAGATGGGTCAAGGCGTGGCCTACTTAGATGATGGAACAATGATCGTTGTAGAAAACGGCAGAAAAGCCGTTGGAAGCGACATGGAAGTCGTTGTAACCAGCATTTTGCAAACGGCAGCGGGACGAATGATTTTTTCAAAAATTATGAATTCATAGGAAAACGATATGGCAAAAATCGTAGCACTTGTGGCCGCCGCCGGCAAAGGAACACGCATGGAAGGTGCCATGAATAAACAATACTTACTACTGGATAAAAAACCCATACTACTCCACACCCTTAAGGCCATAGATCAAGTGGCGGAAGTGACGGAAATCATCGTCATTATCGGCAGGGGAGAAGAAGGGCTTTTTGAGCGTACCGTGAGGGGTACGCGTTTTCGCCACCGAATCAGAACGGTGATTGGCGGAAAAGAAAGGCAAGACTCTATCTGGAATGCCCTAAAGATACTGGATGAAGATACGGAATACGTCATTAGCCACGATGGCGCAAGGCCCCTTGTGGATCACAGGGATATCTCTCGCTGCATTAGAGAAGCTATGCGGCACGGTGCCGCCGTCTTAGGGACGCCGGTCAAAGATACCATTAAAGTCGTCACCGAAGATCATAAAATCGATCATACGCCGGAGCGGCGCCATATTTGGGCGGCCCAGACACCTCAGGTGTTTCGTTATGATCTTCTGATGAAGGCTTATCATAAGGCTTTAGAAGAGGGTTTTGTAGGGACCGATGATGCCATGCTGGTAGAGCGATTGCCTTATATTGTTCGCATGGTGCAAGGCTCTTACGATAATCTGAAAGTAACAACGCCCCATGATTTGATTTTTGGGGAGCAGATTTTAAGAAGGAGAATGAAAAAATAATGCGAATCGGAATTGGATACGATGTACACCGATTAACAGAAAATCGAAAATGCATCATTGGCGGTGTAGAGATTCCCCACACCAAGGGACTTCTCGGCCATTCCGATGCCGATGTCTTAGTCCATGCCATTAACGATGCCCTCTTAGGCGCTGCGGCGCTACGGGATATTGGGTTTCATTTTCCCGATACCGACATGGCGTATAAAGATATAGATAGCTTACTCCTCATGGAGCGGGTGGTAGCCCTTCTAAAAACAGAAGGCTATACCATCGTCAATGTGGATGCCACCGTCATGGCAGAAAAACCAAAAATCGCCCCCTACGTGAAAGAAATGATCCAAAAAATCGCTAAAGTCCTCGAAGTGGACGAAAGCGCCGTCAATATCAAAGGGACGACCACAGAGAAGCTTGGTTTTGTGGGAAGAGAAGAAGGCATTGCCGCCGAAGCCGTTTGCCTCATTACAAAAGAAAAGAAAGCCCTTTGATTATTTCCTAGGAAATAACAAAGCGCTGTCATTACTGATTGTTCGTAGATACGAAAGGAGATTTAAAATGTCTGTACGTGTACGTTTTGCCCCCAGTCCCACGGGCTCTATCCATTTAGGGAATGTAAGGACGGCCCTGTTTAATTATTTATTCGTCAAAAGTCAGAAGGACGACGATGCAAAATTTATTTTAAGAATCGAAGATACCGATTTAAGTCGTTCTACTAAAGAATACGAAGAGTATATTTTTAGAGAGCTTAAGTGGCTCGGCATCACATGGAACGAAGGAATGGAAGTCGGCGGTGATTATGGCCCCTATCGCCAGACAGAGCGCCTCGAGCTATATAATCAATATGCAAAAAAACTCATAGAAAGCGGCGATGCGTACCACTGCTACTGCTCTCAAGAAGAACTCTCCGCCATGCGGGAAATTCACCCGGAAAAAGCCGGCGCAAATGGCTACGATGGCCGTTGTCGCAACCTGACAGTAGCGGAGAAAGAAGCCTTTGAACAAGAAGGCAGAAAACCGGTGCTCCGTTTTCGTGTGCCGGAGAATAAAGCGGTCACCTTCAATGACCTCATTAAAGGTGAAATCACCGTAGAATCGGAGACGATTACAGATTTTGTCATGGTGAGACCCGATGGGATTCCTACGTATAACTACGCCTGCGTCATTGATGATACCACTATGGATATTACAGACGTCATTAGAGGAGAAGATCACATCTCTAATACGCCAAAACAAATCCTCATCTACAGAGCCTTAGGTCTAAAAGAACCAAGGTATGGTCACCCTTCTATGATCTTAGGTCCCGACCGTACAAAACTCAGTAAGCGCCACGGTTCTAATTATGTGGGTCAATACAGAGATAAAGGGTATTTGCCGGAAGCCCTCTTTAATTTTATGGCGCTGATGGGATGGTCTCCCGATGGAGAAGAAGAAATCCTCTCTAAAGAAGAACTGGAGAATATGTTCTCCATGGATAAAGTAGCGAAGAACCCCGCCGTCTTTGATATTGATAAGCTCAATTGGATGAATGGCGGCGACATCAGACAACGGACGCCTGAGAGCCTTGTGGATCTCGTAAAAGCTCAGCTTATAGAAGGGGGCGTCGTAGGTGAAGACGTACAAGGGGATCAAGTCTTACTCATTACCAAGGCTTTTCAAGAGAAGGTCAAGTACTTGCAAGAGATGGTAGAGATGGCAAGACCACTCCTTAGCGATACCCTCATCGTAGAAAACGATGAAGCTATGGCCATGTTACAGCTTCCCCACGTGGAAGAAATGTTAAAAACGATGAAAGAAATGATCTTAGAGAGAGAAGAATTAACGCCTGACACCGTTGGCGCTTTCTTAAAGGAAGTGGGTCAGAAGACGGGTCAAAAGGGCAAAAATCTCTTTATGTGCGTAAGAGTGGCTCTCACCGGTCAAATGCACGGCCCGGAGATGAACTACATCTTCCCGATTCTAAAAAAAGAGGGCGTTCTTTCAAGAATTGAGCAAGCCCTTACAAAATCATAAAGAAAGAGGCCTCTTATGAGAGTTTATAACACGCTACAAAAACAAAAAGTAGAACTAGTCCCCATTACACCGGGCAAAATCTCGATGTATGCTTGCGGTCCTACCGTTTATAATTATTTTCATATTGGGAATGCAAGAAGCTTTGTGACTTTCGACATGATGCGCCGTTATTTGATTTTTAAGGGATACGACGTGACGTACGTTCAGAATTTTACAGATATTGATGATAAGATGATTCAAAGAGCCAATGAGCGGGGAATTACCGTCAAAGAGTTGGCCGATGAGTTCATTGGTTACTACTTTGAAGATGCAAAAA
>CAYJGI010000100.1:3821-5021 GCA_964369705.1 uncultured bacterium | reverse complement strand
GAGCATTCGGCTGTTAACCGAAGGGTTGTAGGTTCGAGTCCCACCTGAGGAGCCACTCAAATATAAAAGCACATTCATTATGAATGTGCTTTTTTTTTAATCTACATCTAAGATATGGTAGCCATCCCTTTTACGGTGGGCAACACGGCTTGCGGCGGCAGCCACTACGGCAGAGATTAAATCATCCAAAAAAGTATTGACTTTGCCATCGTGCTTGTCGTTGACTTTGCCGATGATACCCGGCTTCGCCTTATCTAAATAACCAAAATTCGTGAGACCGATAGAACCATAAATATTAGCGATGCCGTAGGCTAAGACTTCGTCGACGCCGTAGAGGCTATCATCATTCCACATAAGGCTGTGGAGAGGCTCATCTAAAGTATGGTTTTCTGCCATTTTATCTAAGGTGAGGCCAGTGAGAACGACGTTCTGCACTTCTCTTTTTTCAAAAACTTTGAGGATGTGTTTTTTGGCAGCTTCTATGGTAAGGTCTGGACTGTGTTTTTGTTGAATCAGTAGGAGAAGCTCTGCCATATCGTCTAAAGTCACGCCTCTTTTTTCGAATTCTTCTATGCAGTAATCTTTAATAAATAAGCTCATATAAAAAACTCCTTTCTAAGTAGTACGAAATCGATTATTGATTTCATGGTACAAGATATTCCCAGAATTTACAACAAAATTCACAAAAAAATCTGCTATTTTTTGACACAAAATGTACAATATCATGTATAATACAATTATATGTAAATTCTCAGGAGGTCTTATGAAGAAAAAACAATTATTTACGGCACTTTGTTTATCAATGATGCTGTTGTTAACCCTTATGATACCAATTCATGGCGCAAGCGATGCCATTACCATTATATTAGATGAAGAAGTCTTAGAAACCGATGTGCCTCCCATCATCAAGAATGACCGAACCATGGTACCAATCCGTGTCATCTCAGAAAACCTCGGTGCTACGGTATCGTGGAACGGCGACACACGGACGGTTGGCATTACATACGGAACCCTTGAAATCTCCCTTAAAATCGATAACGATATGGCCATTATTAATGATATGGAAGTCCCTATCGATAGTCCTGCCATTATTTATAAAGATCGAACGATGGTGCCCCTTCGTTTTATCAGCGAAGCCATGGGTGTTGAAGTTTTTTGGAATAATGATACCAGGGAAGTCTCTTTAAACAGTAACAAAGA
>CAYJGI010000100.1:2229-3811 GCA_964369705.1 uncultured bacterium | reverse complement strand
TTGAAGGGCTTTTTTACCCCTGGAGAAAATCAAGATGCCATCACCATCTCTTTATCAAAGATGGTAGATTATACTGTGGGGACGCTGGACAACCCTTTCCGTATTTATATTGATTTTCAAGATGCAAAGATTGATAATGTACAAGACATCACCATCGACGACAGCGTTGCCGCTACCGATATTCGTTTTGGTATTCAATCTACTGAGCCACTGGTATCCCGCGTCGTCATTGACTTTAACAATAAAGTGAATTTTAATGTGGCAACGGTAGGAAAAGATGTAGTCATCTCTTACGAACATGATTTCAGCATATTTAATTACGAAGAAAAGACGGTCACCATCCCCTTCGTGAAGTCCGGTGTGAACGTCACAAATACCTTCGACCCATTAACCAATATGTTAAGCTTAACTTTCCATGGATATACACCCAGCTATCTTAATAATATCCATACAGCACCCAATTCAATCATTGCAAGTACACAGATTACAACCATGGGTACCGATACCGTTGTGAATTTCTTGCTGAATTTTAACGTCAATTATAATGCCTTTATGGGCGAAGAAGGTTACGTCATAACTTTCTTAGACCCTGTGGTGAGTAGTACTTTTACCGACAATGAGTATCAAACCGATGTATACCTTGAGACGCTTTCTTTCTTAGAATACGAAGTCGTGTCAAGAACCGCCGGGGAGACCTCGATTTTACTCAAGAATACGTCTTACTTCGGTGCACCACTCACGCCAATGACGACTGTCGTTAATAGTGTTAACTTTACGAATCAGGGTAATGATCTTCTTGTTACCATAGTGACGAATTCACCCATTGCCGTAGAGCTTCATCAAACAAAAAAATACACAAAGCTTTCTTTTATTAAGATTGAAAATAATATGAACAAAATTATTATGATAGATCCCGGTCACGGCGCAGAGTCCGGTGCCCTTGTAGATGGATTAAGGGAAGACGTAGTTAACCTTGAGATTGCCTTGCAAGTGAGGACTTTTTTACAAGAGATGGGCTATACCGTCCATATGACAAGGGAAACGGCGGTTGCCATTGAGATGGCAGACCGTGTGCTGATGGCAGAGATGCTAATGGCCGATATTTTTGTGAGCATTCACTGTAATAGTCATACAAAGAGCGACACCAATGGCACAGAAACCCATATTGTACCTAAAGATAATGGGATTAGCATGGACCTAGCGACAGCGGTCTTAGATTCTATGATTGCTACTTTAGGCACCAATGATAGAGGCGTCTTTGAAAACTCCAACCTCTTTGTCAATCGAGAGTCCATTATGCCATCGACTTTAGCGGAAGTGGCTTTTATGAGCAATCCCGGGGATATGGCACTACTCCGTGATACGACCTTCAAGACGAATGCAGCAAAAGCCATTGCAGAAGGAATTCACAACTATTATTTAAGTCGCCGCATATAGGTGAGGTTGACTTTACCCCTGTTTTGAGCTACCATAATAGGTAGGAGCCGTGGCTTCCACGGCTCCTTTTTTGACTAAAAAAAGAGGTGTTTTTATGAGAGTAGGAAGAAAAAACAACGAACTTCGATCCATTAAGATAGAAAGA
>CAYJGI010000100.1:0-2219 GCA_964369705.1 uncultured bacterium | reverse complement strand
TTTAATTTTGGCAAAACCCGTGTGATTTGTAATGCCACTATAGAAGAAAAAGTCCCCGGATGGATGCGAGGCAAAGGCAAAGGCTGGGTGACAGCAGAATATGCCATGCTACCCCGTGCTACAGGTACAAGAAATCAGCGAGAAGTAACGAAGGGCCATGCCTCAGGCAGAACACAAGAGATACAGCGCCTCATCGGAAGGACACTGCGTAGCGTCGTAGATCTGGAAGCACTTGGCGAGCGCACTGTATGGATTGACTGCGATGTGATTGAAGCCGATGGCGGAACGAGAACGGCTTCGATTACCGGCGGTTTTATCGCCCTATATATGGCTTTAGAAGGTTTGGTGGAGAAGGGACTACTTCAGGAAGTCCCTATTGAGCGTTTTGTGGCGGCCGTCAGTGTAGGCGTCATAGAAGGAGAAACACGCCTTGACCTCGAATATATAGAAGATAGCAGTGCCCACGTTGACCTCAATGTCGGGATGACAGAAGATGGAGAATTCGTAGAATTACAGGGAACAGGGGAAGAAAAACCTTTCTCAAAAGCCTTGTTTTTTGAGATGTTAGATACAGCAGAAAAAGGCATTACAGAGCTCATTATCAAACAAAAAGAGGCGCTCAACTTGGAGGTATAACGAATGGTGACACTATTACTTGCAACCCGTAATGATGGTAAAGTCAGAGAGCTCAAAGAGTTGCTGAGCCATTTACCTGTCAATGTATTATGTGCAAAAGACATTAATCAATATGATGATGTAGAAGAAAACGGAGAGACTTTCCATGAGAATGCCCTCATCAAAGCCAGATACGGTGCAAAGCTTACGGGATTTATGACAATTGCCGATGACTCGGGACTTGAAGTCAGTGCCTTAGATGGCGAACCGGGCGTCTATTCTGCCCGTTTTAGCGGAGAGAATGCCTCCGATGAAGAGAACAACGAAAAACTCCTGGAATTATTAAAAGACGAAACACAGCGAAACGCCAAGTACAAATGTGCCATGGCTCTCGTCACACCAAAAGGTGAAGAAATCACAACCCTTGCAACTTGCGAAGGAAAAATCCTAACAAAGCCCGAAGGAAATGATGGTTTTGGGTATGATCCTTTGTTTTTTGTGGAAGAATACCAATGCACCTTTGGTGAATTGCCTTTAGAAACCAAAAACAAAATCAGTCACAGGGCAAAAGCCACAAAGAGGCTAATCCCCATGATTGAAATTCTCGTTAGCGAACAATCATGACAAAGATTCTGATTCTTTCCGACTCCCATGGAGATCTATGGAGGATCAAAAGGATTCTCGATATAGAACAAGATTTTGATGCTGTTTTTCATTTAGGTGATTTGGTACGGGATGCCGGTTTTATTGCAAAAACAATCCGTAAGCCCGTCTATTATGTAAAAGGCAATTGCGATGGCGTGGCAAAAGGTGATTACGAAAAAACACTTACCATAGAAGATGTGACAATGACGCTCCTTCATGGCCATCGTTATGAAGTCAAATCCTCGCCCCTTACACTCTACTTACTGGCCAAGGAAAAGGGCGTAAATATTGTGTTTTTTGGCCATACTCACGAACCTTTCTTGCAAGAAGAAGATGGCATTACATTATGCAATCCCGGCGCCCTCTCAAGACCCAGGGGCGGCTATGGAGAGTCATACGCCACCATGATCATAGATGGAGATCGTTTTTATATTGATATCAAAACATTTCCACATAAAACACCAACAAAAGAAACCAAAAAAATAGTAAAGAAAACCCAATAAATTTACTAAAAAACACGGAAATCAATTGTGAAAAATATGTAAAAAAGTATTGACAACTCAGTGTTAAAAAGCTATACTAAATTGTGCTGGAAGAAACGACGGTAAAGAATAGCGCATCGGGGCGTAGCGCAGTTTGGTAGCGCACCTGGTTTGGGACCAGGGGGCCGCAGGTTCGAATCCTGTCGCCCCGACCATTTTTACGGTCAAGACATCTGCGCATATAGCTCAGCTGGATAGAGCAACGGACTTCTAATCCGTAGGCCTGGGGTTCGAATCCCTATATGCGCGCCACTTTTTATGGTGGGTGTAGCTCAGTGGTAGAGCATCGGATTGTGGCTCCGAATGCCGTGGGTTCAATTCCCATCATCCACCCCATTCATTTCAGCAAACTCCATATATCGTTGGGGTGTCGCCAAGCGGTAAGGCACCAGACTTTGACTCTGGCATTCGTAGGTT
>CAYJGI010000099.1:4328-5059 GCA_964369705.1 uncultured bacterium | reverse complement strand
TTCTTCATTATAGGGCGGTAAGGTATGATACCCCAAGGCCGTCATCAGAGCTGATGCAAATATTGCCGACTTGACGGCTTCTGCCGTTGTATGGGGCGCCACGAAAATCCCTTGAAAGAAGGATTGATTTTGGTTTAAAGTAGGCCCGATTTCTTTACCTAGACCGGGGCCATAAGTGGCATGACCTACCATCTCCATGTATTTTTGTTTACCGACTAAGTAACCACCTGTTTTTGCAAGACCACCACCGGGGTTCTTAATCAGTGATCCGCATACGATGTCGGCACCGGCTTCCATAGGCTCTTTCTTCGCTACGAATTCACCATAACAATTATCAACGATGACAATGATGTCTTCACAATGTGATTTGACAATATTAATGATTTCTTCAATCTCAGAAATGCTTAATGAATCTCTAAGGGCATAGCCTCTGCTTCTTTGAATGAGGACGGCTCTCACATTGGGATGGGCAGTGAGTTTTTCTTTTAGCGCTTTTAGGTTCGGTTTTTTACCATCTAAGGGGACTTCATCGTAAGCAACGCCCCATTCGGCAAGGCTTCCCACTTGTCCTTTTTTTCCAATGACTTTGTGGAGAGTATCGTAGGGAGCACCAACGGCGGAGAGTAATAAATCCCCCGGTCTCAAAACGGCAAAAAGCGCCTTGGTGATGGCCACAGTCCCGGAAGAGATCTGAGGTCTTACAAAAGCATCTTCCGCCTTAAAAATATGGG
>CAYJGI010000099.1:770-4318 GCA_964369705.1 uncultured bacterium | reverse complement strand
CCATATCCGGTGGTGGTGCCAAGATGGGCATCGCTAATCTTATTCTTACGAAAAGCTTCAACCACTTTTTGCTGATTGTAGGCTTCGATTTCTTCTACTTGCTCTAAACGAAGTGTAATCTGCTCTTTAATTTGTTGTACCAATGTATCAAAGTTCATCCTGTTGCTCCTTTAAAAAATACAGATAAAAACGGATAGTAAAAACCATCCGTTTTGTGAATTGCGTGTTTTTAAGATTCTTTTGGTGTATTGTGGTTGTGATTGTTATTATTGGTAGTAAAAACGATTTTTCCGCTGGGAATAATGGTACTAATCGCGTGCTTATAAATCAGCTGATTTTTACCATCCGTTTCTAAAATAATAACAAAACTGTCAAATCCCTTAACGTGGCCGCGCATTTGAAATCCATTGACTAAGTAGAATACGGCGCTCATGCCTTCTTTTCTTAATTGATTCAAAAAGCTATCTTGCAAGTTGATTTGCTTCGTCATGATCAATACGCTCCTTTCTATTTTTTTCTTTTCTTTTGTATGTATTGTAATATGTGATTGAGTAATTCGTCGAAAGATTCAAAATCATCTACAGCAACAAAATGGACTCTCTCATCGTTACGAAACCAAGTGAGCTGGCGTTTAGCATAGCGCCTTGTGTTTTGTTTTAAAATTGCTACCGCTTCTTCCAGCGTATTATGACCGTCTAGATAAAGCATCATTTCTTTATATCCGATGGCTTGAGAAGCTGTGAGAAAACTTGAAAAACCCATCTCCTTTAGGCGAGTAGTCTCTTCAAGGAGTCCATTCTTTAGCATCTCATCGACTCTCATATCGATTCGATCATAGAGCTTACCGCGATCCATATTAAGGCAAATATAGATGGGGTCAAAAAGGCCTTTCTTCTTCTTAGATTCTTCTTGTATTTCACTGAGGGGCTGTCCCGTTTCGTGGAATACTTCAAGGGCACGAATCACTCGCCGTAAGTCGTTGGGGTGGAGTTTTTGTGCCATTTTGGGATCGTCCCGTTGAAGAAGGCGAAAGACGGCTTCGTTACCTTCTTTTTTTGCGAGATTTTCCATCTCAATGCGAAAAACATCGCTGGCCTTCGCCGTTAAAAAATCGGTGGGATCAATGAGGGATTTGATATAAAACCCTGTACCTCCCGTAACAATAGGAAACTTATTTCTCTTTATCATATCATTTATTACATGATTTGCATAGTCCTGATAACAAGAAACATTAAAAGCCTCTCCCGGATCTAAAAAATCCATTAAATGGTGCGGAATTCCTTCTTTTTCATCTTCTGTTGGCTTGGCCGTACCAATATCCATGTGACGATAAATTTGCATACTATCGGCATTCATAATCTCGCCATCTAAGGCTTTAGCCAGTGCAATAGATAGCTTTGTTTTGCCTACGGCAGTAGGTCCTGCAATAATCAGAATTTGATCCATCTTATGCATTCACCCTCTTAAAATACTTTAATAATTCTCTCTCAGTCATCTTAAGTAAAGTAGGTCTTCCATGGGGACAAGTGTAAGGTAATTTTGTCTCCGATAAGTCCTTGAGGAGATTTTTTGCTTCTGATAAGTGGAGGGTTTCTCCTCCTCTTAAAGCTTCGTGGCAGGCAATACGCATCACCGTCTCAGCGTGATCCATGGTAAAGACATCTTCTCCATGGAGTTGCTCAATAGAGGCATCGATGACTTCCAAAAAGAGGTTTTCTTTGATGGCACCTAAAAGTACAGGAACTTCCCGTAGGATAATCTCATTATGACCAAAAAAATCAAATCCAAAACCAATTTCTTCTAAGTTTTTATGATGCTCTTCCAAAAAAGTCAATTCTCTATGGCTCAATGTATAGTGCATGGGCATAAGAAGTAGCTGAGAAATAACGGAATGATTTTTTACCGTCTGCACCCATTTTTCATAGACGATGCGCTCATGGGCAGCGTGCTGATCGATTAGATACAAATCATTACCATCTATGGCAATGATATAGAGTTTTTTGAATATTGCAATGGGGACTAAATCATGAAGCATATTTCGGTCGTCTTCTAGTTGTGCTGTGGGTGTTTCTTTCATAAAAGAAGTTTGACTCTCTTCTTGCTCTGTAGCAATATTTCTTTGATTGTTTGTAACTTTTGGTTTGTCAGATATAATTCCGTAATGGGTTTTAGATGAGGCCACTTCATTATATGAAGGGGAAGATGGCTTCACCAAATCTTTAAAATCAACATCTCTTAAAGAAGGCTTTGTAATATTTTTTTCTTCTATTGTTTTTTCTTCTAAAGGCCCATTAGTGGCTTCGGTTTTTAGTTCGTTTTCTCCTGGTGCCGATGTATGTTGTACTGAAGAGTCTTCTTTTTTGATAAAAGTAATCTCCTTCTTTGGCTCAAAAGAAAGCTTATCTTCATGCAGGTGATTGGGTTTTGGATCTTCTTTCTTTGGTTTTTCAAATATCACTTCAGAGAATAGCGATTCACTGCTTAATGCAAGGCGAACAGCTTCTCCAATAGAATAAAAAATCATACGCTCATTGCTGAAACGAACCAGGGATTTGGTTGGATGGAAATTGACGTCAATTTCTCCAGGATCAATGTCTATATATAGCACAGAAAAAGGGTACTTCCCTACTGTAACTAGGCCACTGTACGCTTTTTCTAAGGCAATACTTAAGGCAGGACCTGTAACCAGTCTTCCATTAACAAAAAAACTCTGGCCCTTTCGATTGCTACGATGGAGGGCAGGTTTTCCCACGAATCCCGTAATGGTGAGACCTTCACCGTGGTAGATGACTTCGATGGATTTTTTGCTGTAGTCCATACCATATAATGAAGCAATGGCATTCAGCGTACCACCTTTGCCTGTGGTTTGGAGTACTTTACGTCCATCTATATGGCACTCAAAGGCGATATTCGGTTGGCTTAGAGCCAGCTTAAGGATGAGGTCTGTAATAAGACCGGATTCTGTACTGTCTTTTTTTAAAAACTTTAATCTTGGCGTTGTATTGTAGAATAAGTCTTCAGCAATGACTGTTGTACCTTCTAAGAGATGGGGTGCTTCTTCTATCTCTATTACACCATTTATGGCCGTAAGAATATGGCCCGAAGTCACGCCACACTCCCTTGTGGATATGGTAAGCTTAGATACAGCCAAAATACTGGCCAAAGCTTCACCACGAAATCCAAGGGATGCCACCGATAGAAGGTCTTCTACCGACTCTATCTTACTGGTGGCATGGCGGAGGGTCGATAATGATAAATTTTCCTTTGACATACCAACGCCGTTGTCTTTCACTTCGATGCGTTTTTTTCCACCTTCTAAGATCCGAACAACAATATGGGTTGAACCGGCATCAATGGCGTTTTCTACTAATTCCTTTACGACAGATACCGGACGCTCGATCACTTCGCCGGCTGAGATTTGGGCGATTACAGCGGGATCTAATTGTCTAATGATATTCATAATCAACTTCGCCCTTCTTTTGCCATGATTTTGAGTGCATTAAGCTTTGATAAAGCTTCAATGGGAGTCATGGAATAAATATCGATTT
>CAYJGI010000099.1:0-760 GCA_964369705.1 uncultured bacterium | reverse complement strand
TCTACTAAATCGTCAATGATTTTTTGTATAATTGGAGATTCTTCTTTTGAGTGCTCTACTTCTTTTTTTATAAAAGTCATTTGTTCATCAAAGACACTGATGTGACTACCTTCTTCAACTCTAAGGAGGATTTCTTCAGCACGATGGGTTAATTCTTCCGGTAGGCCTGCAAGCTTTGCTACATGAATTCCGTAGCTCTTATCGCCCACGCCATCTAAAATACGGTGTAGGAATTCGATTTTTTGGTCCGTTTCTTTCACTAAGACTTTAAGGTTTTTTACCGTACTGAATTGGTTGCTAAGATCTGTTAATTCGTGATAATGGGTAGCAAAGAGAGTCTTTGCCTTAAGGTGCTTTTGTATATATTCCACAGTAGCCCAAGCAATACTAATACCGTCAAAAGTGCTGGTACCCCTTCCAACTTCATCGAGAATAATAAAACTCCGCTCCGTGCCGTTATTGAGAAGCTCTGCTACTTCCTCCATCTCAACCATAAAAGTACTTTGTCCACCACTCAAATTATCACTGGCACCGACCCTTGTAAAAATCTGATCCACAATACCAATAGTTGCCTCCTTAGCAGGAACAAAAGACCCACACTGCGCTAAAAGAATGATGAGGGCAGCTTGGCGCATAAAAGTAGATTTACCGGACATATTTGGACCTGTAATGAGGGCTAAGTTGTGATCTTGTGGATTGAGATAGACATCATTAGGAACAAAATAATCATCTTTTGAGATTTTCTCCACAACTGGATGAC
>CAYJGI010000098.1:2965-5114 GCA_964369705.1 uncultured bacterium | reverse complement strand
ATTAGATCTGAATAGAGCCCCATAAGCATAGATAAGTCAAAGTTAATGAGCGTTGTTGATTTTTTTAGGAGCTCGTATTCGCTATCTTCTTTGATCTTACTGTAGCTTTTTGCTTCTTCCATCTCCCGCTCTCTTAAAGTTTCTGCCGTATCTTTATAGAGCTTATATTCAAGCAGTCTTTCTACGAGGGATTGCCTTGGATCTTCTGTGATTTCTCCAGACCAGTCTTTGCGGACCGTGTGTTTTGGGAAAAGCATCTTCAGCTTGAGATCCAGGAGCACCGTAGCCATAATCAAAAAATCGGCAGCAACGGTTAAATCCATCTCTTCCATCTCCGATAGGTATTCAATATATTGATCGGTAATATGGGAGATAGAAATATCGGTAATGTCCATTTCGTTGACTTCAATGAGTTCTAACAAAAGCTGGAGGGGGCCTTCAAAATTATCAATGGTAATATTAATCTTAGACATTGTACTCTCCTAAAAAGGTATGGTAATAAAAGAAGCTATCCAGTCCGCCACAAAAAGAATTCCATCGAGAATCGGTCCCATCACTACGCCGGATAATCCTGTGACAATGAGGATCAAAAGGATAAAGCTACCATAGGGCTCGTATTTGTGGTACATTACTAAGTGTTTTGTGGGAATAAAAGTTTCGAGGATATGGGATCCATCGAGGGGTGGAATGGGTAATAAATTAAAGGCACAAAAAATCGCATTATAAAGCACCAAGGAATAAAAGAATTCTGATAGAATCACATTCCCAAAGTGAAAAGTATTATAATACACAATGGTTGACAGGATTGCCATGACAAAATTACTGAGTGGCCCCGCAAGGCTAACAAGGAAAACACCTCTTCTTTTGTTCTTGTAGTAGAGGGGGTTAATGGGTACGGGCTTTGCCCAGCCAAAACGAAAAATTAGCATCATGAAAAATCCCACAGGATCAATATGTTTTAGTGGATTCATCGTTAAGCGATCTTGATTCTTTGCCGTAGGATCTCCAAGCTTATAAGATACATAGCCATGGAAAAACTCATGAATCGTAAGGCTTAGTAAGATAGCGGGAATTCGTATGATGAACTCCACGGTGAAAAAGTCATTGAAAAAATTATTCACGTAAATATCCTTCTTTCAGTATTTTTTGTAACCATGCTTCTTCTTCTTCAATGGTACTAAAGACGCCATTGAGTTTATCTCTAAGTAGTCTATCGAGGATTTCTTTATAATGGGGTCCTGGGCTTAAGCCTAGGGTTTTTAATTGGTTCCCATCGGTATGAATCATGGTCAATGAGAGGTCTTTTTGGTAGCGATCTTTCAGCGCTTTCAGTGGATCATCCATTAGATAATCAAAAAGTATCAGCTCTTCTTCTTTAAAAAAGACGAAATAATCATAAATATCCGCTGCACTTACATTCTCTGCCAAAAGTCGTTGGTGTTTTTTTAAATGATCCATCACTTGCAGTGTCCTTGCAATGCGATGGTCTGAGATTTTGATTTTTTTTAAGTTTTCTACAATATCTTCATCTTTTTCTCCATAGAGTAAGACTGCAAAATAATAGATAAGGTGAAGCCCCTTTGGCATTTCTTGTAATAGACAAGCCCTTCTGCTGACATGGCCCTTGAAGTGTTTTTCAAAAAAGCCAAGCTCTTCTAATAGGAGCACTGCATCATAAAAGCCATCTTCGCCGAATAATATCTCCAGTTCATTTCGCAAGCGATCAGCTGCAATTCGTGACATAAAACCAGAATATATGGCGCTGGTGGCCAGTGCTTTTGTTTCTTCTTCTACGGTATATCCAAATCGGGCATAAAACCGTGCCAAGCGAATAATCCTTGTGGGGTCTTCAATAAAGCTTAAAGAGTGTAGAACTTTTAGGTTCTTATTGTCTAAATCTTCTTTGCCGTTGAATAAGTCTAATAATACGCCAAAATAAGGTGTATTGAGAATAATCGCCATACAGTTGATTGTGAAGTCGCGACGGCTCAAATCGTACTGAAAAGCCCCCATTTCCACCGTTGGAAGTGCTCCCGGGCCCACATAGTGCTCTCGCCTTGAAGTGACAATATCAATGGAGTATTCGTCTGTATAGACGGTGGCCGTTTGAAAACGGGGATACTCGACGACTTTGCCATTTAAGGTTTTG
>CAYJGI010000098.1:2602-2955 GCA_964369705.1 uncultured bacterium | reverse complement strand
GCAAAGGCAATGCCATCTTGACTGACAACGATGTCTAAATCGGTGTTTTCTGTACCTAAGATCAAATCCCTAACAAACCCTCCCACCACGGCAGCCATCACGTTTTTTTGGTAGGCTTCTTCTCCGATTAGTTGAAGAATAGAGAGGATTTTATTGTTTTCATATCCATAGCGCTTAAAAATGCTTTCTTTGTTATGCAAAAAAATAGGCGTATGCTCTATGGTATGACCATAATCCGCTTGCAGTACATTGGTCCTTGTAACAATGCCCACCATCTTCCCCTTATCATCCATCACGGGGAGGCGGCCAATATCCTTCTCTGTCATGATTTTTTTGATATTCTGAAGACTCGT
>CAYJGI010000098.1:2201-2592 GCA_964369705.1 uncultured bacterium | reverse complement strand
CTGGGCTGATAAAAACCACTTGACGCCCCATAAACCCGGTAACAGGCAAGTGTGTTTTGTCTTGATATCTGGCTTTTTCCACATCTCTGCGGCTAATAATCCCAATGATTTTACCATCCCGCTCTACAGGAAGCCCTGTATGTTGGTAACGCAGCATCTTGCCAAAAGCATCTTTGATCTTTGTATCATAAGATACGGTATTCACCGGGGATGCCATGATGTCTTTTGCTTTTAATGATTTTGGTATGTGAACTTTTAATGATTCATCGATGATGTCACGAATCTCTTTAAAAGTTTTATCTTTTACAATGGCCGAGCAGGCCTTGCTGTGGCCTTTGGCGTTAAAGGCGGAGAGGATTTTAAGTACATCAATGGGTGATTCTTTGCTCCT
>CAYJGI010000098.1:0-2191 GCA_964369705.1 uncultured bacterium | reverse complement strand
CAAATTTAACAAGGGATTGAATCTGTTCAATGACTTGCTGCATTCCATATACTGCTTCATCATTATACCCATACATCAGAAGGATTTCTTGATCGTTAATATGAAAACGCTCTCTATTGCGCATTAATTCTTCTGTAAGCGCCCTCTGATCATCGGTGGCAACGAGTTCGGTGAATTCTTGGATAAAGTCGATCCTAGCCCCTTTTTGCATTAAAAAATACATGGCTTCAAAATCTTTATGGGTAGTGGTGCTGAAGGTAAAATTGCCTGTATCTCCATAGATGCCCACGGCAAAAGCCGTTGCTTCAAGGGGGGTGATTGCAATGTCTTCATCTTTGATTTTAAGCACTAATAGCGAAGTGGCGGCACCGACTTCTTCAATGTATGCATGGTCGGCAGCAATATCAAAAAATTCCTCGGGATGATGATCATAGACGGTGATTTCCAAGGATTCATCGGCGGCCAGTTCCGCAAATCGATCTAAGCGATTCTTTGTTCCTGTATCGACGATGATGAGTTCTTGTATCAAGTCCAGTAGAATGACATTACTTTCAACTACGGGAAATTGATCTTTATAAATCGATAAGAATTGCTGTACCCCATCGGGTATTTTACCGGTAAAGGCAATGAACGCATCTTTATAAATCTTACTGGCTGCCATGGCAGCTGATACGGCATCAAAATCGGGACTATTATGGGTAAGAATGAGTTTCATTGTGATCTCCTTCTTTTTTTAACTCTATTGTAATCAGGGTTTATGAAAAATAGATGTCTTTTATCCATATTGCCCTTTATATGAAATCTTAATGTAATATTATACCAAAAAAACCACTGTATGAACAGAGGCTTTCTTGTGTTTATCGTTATTTAATTGCTGTATAGGTTGATTGTTAAGGCGTTGCAGACTCATTAAAAACCGTCATTGTCACGGCAATTCCCGCATCACATTCATTCTGTCTGAAATCATCTTCAATATCAAGTACGCTGAAACTGGAGGAGTTCGTTCCGATCATGACCCAAAGGGGGATTTCTTCGCCTTCTGTAATCGATGTCTTACCATCGATTCTCGTACTGCCTTTGGCAGTCACTTCATCAAAACCGACATCAAGTCCTGTGTAGCTATACTTCATGTGTCCGGTATCATCCATCTTATATAAGTCATAATGATCATCTAATATTCTGATGGCAATACGCTCTGAAAGGGTATCGACTTCCCCTGTGGTTTCTCCACTTTTTACCCATTCTCCATCTCTGTAAACCCACACGCTAAAAGTCGTAGATTTTATCGACTCATCTAGATTGATATCTAAGAAAAACATTTCTTCATTAAACAAATCCAGTATTTCAAGGGTCTCCTCCGATAAATCGCTGGGTGCAATTGTCATTGGATCCAAAACCTCCTGACAACCACCAAAGATGAGTACCACCATGAGAAGCAGTGGGATTATGAGTTTTTTCATTTTTTATCTCCTTTTATCATTTGTATTCCTTTGTGAGCAATGATTATTTTTTTGATACTACTCTTTGTAGTTGTATGAGCATGGTTGGGGTAATGGCTAAGAGTAGAATCTCCAAAATCTGACCACCCATTAATGGTGACACCATGAAAATCCCACTAAAAAACGGGACAAAAAGAACGGCTGACAACAAGATTACTCCGGCTACAAAGGCTAGGAGTGAATAGCGATTAGATAAAAATCCCATCTTAAAAATCGATTCATCACCGCGACAATTAAACCCATGAAAAAGCCTCGATAAAGTAAGGGTAGCAAAAGCCATGGTAGAAGCCATGGCGGCATCTACAAGATAACCTCTATAGAAAGCAATCATTGTGACAAAGGCAATGAGTGTTCCCTGAATTCCGATACGCATTAAAAGGGATTTCGTTAAGATAGGCTCCTTGGGGTCTCTTGGTTTTTGTTTTAATAATCCTCTACGGGAGGGCTCCATTCCGATGGCGATAGCGGGAAGAGAGTCCGTTAATAAATTGATGAATAATAGATGTACTGGCTGGAAGGGTACAGGAAGTGCCATAATGGAAGCGTATAATACGCTGATGATTCCCGCTGTATTACCGGATAACAAAAACTGTATAGCATTTTTGATGTTGCTATAGATATTGCGCCCATTCACCACAGCGCCTACGATGGTAGCAAAATTATCATCTGCTAAGAACATGGAAGCGGCATCT
>CAYJGI010000097.1:0-5150 GCA_964369705.1 uncultured bacterium | reverse complement strand
TGGGAACCGGCGACAATACGCTTGGAGAAATCCTCATGAAGAGTTACTTCTACGCCCTGAAAGAAACAAAACCCCTCCCGAGAGCCATCATCTTCCTCAACAGTGGCGTCAAACTCACGGCAACGGAAGGCGATACTACCAAATACATCATTGAGCTGGAGAAACAAGGTGTAGAGATTTTGAGCTGCGGAACGTGCCTTGATTATTATGGCCTCAAAGACGACTTAGCCGTGGGCAAAATCTCCAATATCTATACGATTATTGAGATGATGAATCAGTGCAGTAAGGTCGTGAATCTATAATGGAATGGCTTACTTCATTAGATAGCGCAAAACTCTCTGCCCTGGCAACAACCGTGGGAATAAGGTTGCTCGTTATTATCTTAATCCTCATCGGCATGAAAATCACCCAAAAACTAGTATTTCACAGCATTGAAAAAATCATTGGAAATAATACTTTATTCAAAAAAACAAATGACAACGAGAATCGTCGCAAGCTCGTCGTCAATCTCCTAAAGAATGGAACAAAATATCTCATCTACTTTATGGGTGGAGTCATGATCTTAGACACCATAGGGATCAATGCCATCTCCATCGTTACCACAGCCGGTATCGGCGGTATTGCCGTGGCTTTCGGTGCCCAAAGCCTCATCAAAGACTTGATGACGGGGATATTCATCTTATTAGAGAATCAATACAGTGTTGGCGATTATATTAACATCTCGGGCATTACCGGACACGTGGTGGATTTTGGCATTCGTGTGACCACGCTCAAAGATTTTGATGGGACCATCCACACCATCCCCAATGGCACCATATCCGTCGTCAGCAACCACAGTAGGGAAGATAGTCGCATCATGATTGATGTGGGCATTGCCTACGAAGAAGATGTGGAAAGAGCCATCCTTGCACTGAAGGACGCCATGAAAGAAATCAACGCCACGTACGAGACCCTCATCACCGCTCCTGTAGAGAGCCTTGGCGTTGTTGGATTTGGATCCTCCGATGTGACACTTCGCGTTCTTGGTTTTTGTAAACCCATGGAACACTATGTGATCGAAAGGGAAGTTCGGAAAAAAATCAAAGAAAAATTCGACGAACAAAAAATAGAAATCCCGTACCAAAAACAAGTGCTATACATCGATCAAGAATCCCGTAAAGAAGATTCTGAATCTTAATCAAAGGAGTCATCCATATGGAAGCACCTCTTAAATTAGAACTGGGCCAAATCATCGAAACCAAAAAAAACCACCCCTGCGGAAGCAATACTTTTACCCTATGGCGCATCGGCATGGATATTGGGATTGAATGCACCAAGTGCAAAAGGCGGGTGATGGTGCCAAGGTCCAAGATCGAAAAAAACATAAAAAAAATCATCCCCATAGAACACGACTCAATCAAATAAGGTTTGTATCAAAACCTTATTTTTTTTAGAAGGAGGACCTACGATGAACCAAAGAGAGATACAACATCAAGATTTGGCCGCTGAGATAGAAGCCCAAAGAAAAAAAGGAAAGCCCTTTACCATCCTTGGGCTCATGTTTTTGGTAGGAGGCGTCCTACTGCTCATTGTCGCCATCTTTACCTATGGTACCATTGCCCTTGGCGAAGAGGGGACCGCCATGGCCCTCACTGTAACGGCACTTCTCATTGTGGGAGCCATCTTGCTATTTGTGGGAGACATCTTCAAAAAAAGAATTGATCGACTCATTGGCGAAACCATCGTACAAAAAGCGCTTTCTTCTTTTATTACAAACATCAGCTACAATAAGAAGGATTTTATCCCCAAAAGCACCCTCAAGCAATCACAACTCCTTAAGGGTTTTCACAGAGTGACAGGAAGTGATCTTACCCAAGGTCAATATAAAGGCGTCCCCGTTACTTTAAGCGATATAGAAATCTACAAAACCGTATCGGAGAACGAATCCAGTAACTCCACAGGGCGCAAGGTGGTTTTCTTTAAAGGGCAGTGGATTCTCATGGAACTGAAGAAAGAAGTCCCCGGCGAAATCCGCATCTGGTCTAAGGCAATCGCACCAAAAATCAAAAAAGCTTTTGCTACGGAAGATACGGCCTTCAACGAAAAATACCAAGTGGAAATAAAAGGCGATGAAGCATTAAGCCTCACCCTATCTTCCAATCTAAGGCAAAGAATCGAAGCCCTTAGCGATTTGGTCGGCGCCGGCATTATGGTGGCCCTAATCGGCAATGAAGCCCATCTTGCTGTCTATAATGGAAAAGATTATTTTGAAGTCAGTGGTAAGAAAAAAGACTTACAAAACCTCGAAGCCATAGAGACAAGAATGGGTGCAGAAGCAACAACACTGCAACAAATCCTAGAAATCTTCACACAAGAGAATCATTTAACCCATGGTAATGACCGATACAACGAATAGAAAGAAGGCAAAAGTATGAATAAGCTCAATATTCTTTGGACCAGCGACAATCTCCTCACAGCCCATAACATGGTTTTTATGTATGGAATTAACGGCAAAAAAATGGGTTGGTGGGATGAAGTCAATATTATTATATGGGGCGCCTCGGCAAAACTGGCGGCAGAAGATACCACCATACAAGAAAAAATCAAGCTGGCCCTCTTTAATGGTGTAGAAGTCACCGCTTGCCTCGCCTGTGCCGCAAATCTTGGAGCCGTAGATACATTAAAAGAATTAGGTGTAGATGTCAAATATTATGGCGCACCGCTCACAGAGATTCTAAAAAGCGGAGAAAAAATCATCACCATATAATAAAAGCATAAAAACATAAAAACATAAAAACATAAAAACGTAAAAACATGGGGCCCTGCCCCAAACCCCAGCAAACGTGACGTTTGATCCTCTTCACGAAAATTGACAGAAGTAATTGCTACTCCCTACCCGCTGTAGAAGAGTAGTACCTTCCCTTGACCCTAATATAAACAAGCCTTCTATCTGAAGGCTTGTTTCTTTTTACTGTCTTTCTTTTGTAAGACTATGTTAATGATAGCATTCACTTCTATCAAACTTCTCACCTATTACAGCGGGTACAAACAATCTACAAACAGTACCTTCCTTCGTGCATCAGCAGCCGGGCTACCCGGCAAAGCGTGCCCCGCCGGCTTCTGGGTTCAAGGCATGGCTTTTGGTACTACCTTTTTTCGGAAAAGGTGGAAAGGATATCAGGTACTGTGAGATGTTAGAGAAGTATACATCTTCTATTATGTAAGACTATGTTAACCATAGCATATACTCCTGTCATACTTTCTGCCAAAAATCCCACAAAACTAATAAAAATAAGATCAATACAACAGTTGTTATATAATAATAAATTATTATATAACAAATTATACAATTGACTAATGATAAAATAAATGATAAAATAATGTCAATTATCCATACATAACAAAGGAGTCAATACAATGAAAAAAAACATACTTTGCTTAATGATGGTACTGCTTTTATCAGTGATTTTAGTGGGTTGTAGTAATAATATAGACTATGAAGAGAATTTAGACAATTTTTTTACAACGATTCATGATTATGAGCGTTTCCCAGAAACTGTTGATGAAAATTATGTTGTAGAGTCTCGCCGTAACAATCTTGAAGAATTTATGACGCCTGAATATTATGAAGTAGTTTTAGATAAAGATTTTTGGGATATTGGAAACTATATTATGGATTTACACGCTGCGCAAACAGAAGAAATCAAAGATCTCACCGTATCCATTAAAGAAGCAACACCTAAAGACGATGACCCCAACATGATGGATGTGACAGCGGAAGTCTCCTATATTGCAGTCAAAGAGGATGAAGCGTATGATATAATGTATACCTTCCACTTATCTTGTGACACCGAAAGCGGGCGTATCGCAGATATCCGCGAAATCGTGAAAAACTACGAAAATATTATAGAATAATATCAAATATCACCAAATATTAAAGGAGTCAATAACAATGAAAAAGAACATACTTTGCTTAATGATGGTACTGTTTTTATCAGTGATTTTAGTGGGTTGTAGCGAAACTTCGGTAGATTATGAAGAGAATTTAGACAATTTCTTTACGACGATCCATGATTATGAGCGTTTTCCAGAAATGTCTTATGAAATTTTTACTGTAGAATCTGTGCGTCACAACTTTGAAGAATTTATGACACCTGAATATTACGATGTAGTTTTAGAGATAGATTTTTGGGACATTGCTTACTATATTGAAAGCCTCTATTATAATGGAGTCGGACCTATTAAAGATCTCGCCGTATCGATTAAAGAAGCAACGCCAGATGGCGAGAATATGCTGGATGTAACGGCGGAAGTATCCTATATCCGTGTCAAAATAGATGGTGAGTACGAGACCAAGTATACCTTCTACTTAGATTGTGACACCGAAAGCGGACGTATCGCAAGAATCCATAAATACGCCAGAAACTACGAAAACCTCATAGAATAATACCAAAATCAATGTGGTAAATACGAGTCGTTACTATACATACAATGACAAGTATAGAGACATAATGAATTTGCCATGGACGACACAGAATCCATCAACATAGGGGAGTGGTATCCTTGATGGCACAAAGTGGTCATCACAGAGGTTTAGCACCATGAAGCAATAACAGAGTACCAATAGGTCACGAAAAAAAGGAGGCGTACAAGGTGTTTCTATTCATCGTTATGTTGATATTAACATCTCCCATGTTATTGGTATATTTAGTAAAAAGCATGAAATAAGAAAGAAATTCTTAAAAAAGCTTTTAGTAGTTTAGAGATGCTAAAAAAGAAAAGAAGGGCACAAAATGAATAAAAATCCAAAATACATAGTCAGTATCATAACCATTTTCTTTTTATTCCTATGGACAGGTTATCCAATCATCAAAGGGCTCATAAGTGTGAATTTTGAAATCGGTGGCTTAATGATTATCGGTCTTCTTTGGGTGGGTTTTTGTTCACTATGTTTAGCCATCTGTATACAGCGTTATTTGGGAATTGATACGCTGTATAAGCATATTAAGATTCCTTTAGCCATCTTTAGTGTGGTGATACTGTCCATGAGTGCTTATGCTTATATGATTCGGTAGTTGTAGTTGGCGGGTAGTTTGATGGGGTGAGTGCTGTGGTTAACATCGTTTTACATGGTAAAGACAATAACACTAAGAAGTGTGTACTTTTATAAC
>CAYJGI010000096.1:2710-5263 GCA_964369705.1 uncultured bacterium | reverse complement strand
AACAAAAAGAAATGCCAGTAGCGAAGAAGAAACAAAGATGAAAGAAGAACAAGAAAAGAACATTAACACTGCAAAGATTAAAAAGCAAGAAAAAGCCAAAAACGAAGCCCTATACGGTCGAAAATTCTCAGGAGAGAACAAACCCATCGGCACTTTAAGTGATGAAGAACGGGGCATTATTGTCCAAGGAAGCATCTTTAGTAAAGATCTCTTAATTACAAGAACAGGCAATGGCTGGCTTCGACTGGATATCACAGATGGTACAGGTTCTGTCACTATCAAAGCCTATATGGATCAAGAAGATGCAAAAAAACTGGACGCCACCATTCAAAAAGGCGATGGCATCAAAGTCAAAGGAACCTATAAGTACGACAACTACGCCGGTGAAAAAATCATCATGGCCGATGCATTTATGCCTCATCAATTGGAACCAAAAAAAGACGAAGCACCCATCAAAAGAATAGAGCTCCATGCCCACACGGAATACAGTGCCATGGATAGTGTCAGTAAGATAGAAAAACTCATGAAAAGAGCAAAAGAATTCGGCCATAGCGCCATTGCCATCACCGATCATGGTGTAGTGCAGGGATATCCCGAAGCTTATGCATTAGGAAAAAAATACGGCATTAAGATCCTCCTAGGTATGGAGGCTTATATTTTTGATGATACGGCCAAAATCATAAAAGGCTTAATGGGAGAAGATATTCCCCTTGAAGAGGCTACCTTTACCGTTCTTGACATTGAGACAACGGGACTGAGTCCTGTACACAATGAGATGATAGAATTCGGTGCCGTGAAAATGCGCGGCGGTAAAATCATTGATGAATTCTCGACGCTTATTCGCCCGAAATCACCCATCCCTTCTAAGATTACAGCCATTACGAAGATTGATCAATCAATGGTAGAGAATGCACCATCCATAGAAACCGTCATACCGAAGATTCAAAGTTTTTTACAAAACACTATTGTCGTTGCCCATAATGCAAGCTTTGATACCGGTTTTTTACGGGCAGTGATCCATGATTTTGACTATCCTGTATTAGATACCCTTACGTTGGCAAGGACGCTACTGCCACAGCTAAAAAGGCATACGTTAGATTCTTTATGTAAGCATTATAAAATCAGTCTTGTGAATTACCATAGAGCCATGGCCGATGCCGCTGCAACGGGCAAGCTTCTTAACCAGCTTTTTGAAGAAAGCAAGAAAAAAGGTGCCAACACACTAGATGGTATCAATGGCCTCATTGATGGTAATAGCCATAGACGTAGCAACACGTACCATGGAATCATATTGGTACAAACAAAAAAAGGCTTAAAAAACCTATATAACCTCATTAGTAAAAGTCATTTAAATTATTTTTACAAAAAACCAAGAATCCCGAAGAGCCTTTTGGCGGCCAATAGAGAAGGCCTCCTCTTAGGATCTGCCTGCGAAGCGGGAGAATTGTACCAAGGAATTCTCATGGGGCAAAAAGATGACAAACTGAAAGAAATTGCATCTTTTTATGATTACCTTGAGATTCAACCGATTCTTAATAATGAGTTCTTGGTTCGAGATGGTAAGCTCGGCTCCCTTAATGATTTAGAAGAAATTAACAAAAAAATCATTGCCCTCGGTGCAAAACTAAATAAAACGGTGGTGGCCACCGGCGATGTCCATTTTGTCGATAAAGAAGACAGCATCTACCGTGAGATTCTGATGTACGGTCAAAAGTATGATGATGCCCATTTACAGCCCCCCATATATTATCGTACCACTGAAGAAATGCTGGAGGCTTTTTCTTACTTAGATGAAAAAACAAGGGAAGAGGTCGTCATCCACGGTCCCAATCGGATTGCTGAATGCATTGATGTCATCCAGCCCACCCCGACGGTCTTTTTGCTCCAGATATTCAGGAAGCACCTACAGTCATTGCAAATATTACAAGAGAAACGGCCCATGCCCTCTATGGCGCAGTCCTCCCAAAAATCGTAGAAGATCGTATCGAAAGGGAACTGGGCGCCATTATCGGGAATGGTTTTTCTGTCGTTTATTACTTATCCCATAAACTGGTAAAAAAATCAAACGATGACGGCTACTTAGTGGGCTCCCGTGGATCTGTGGGAAGTAGTCTTGTGGCTACTTTTACGGGAATCACAGAAGTCAATCCTTTGCCACCCCATTATATTTGCAGTCACTGCAAGTATAGTGATTTTGATATTGATATTGCCAAATACAAGTCGGGACCGGATTTACCCGATGCTATTTGTCCTCATTGCGCTACGCCACTGACAAAAGAAGGTTTTGATATTCCTTTTGAAGTTTTTATGGGATTTGATGGAGATAAGATTCCCGATATTGATTTGAATTTTGCAGGGACGTATCAAAATACCGCCCATAAGATGACAGAAGAATTGCTGGGAAGTGATAAGGTTTTCCGTGCGGGGACCGTTTCTACAGTGGCCGATAAAACGGCCTATGGTTTTGTCAAAAAATATACCGAAGAAAAAGGGATTTTTGCATCTTCTGCTGAGATCAATCGTCTGACAGAAGGTTGTAGCGGTATCAAAAAA
>CAYJGI010000096.1:0-2700 GCA_964369705.1 uncultured bacterium | reverse complement strand
TCTTAGACTTTACTCCTATACAGCATCCCGCCGATGATGATGAGAGTCATACCATCACTACCCACTTTGCCTATACTTTTATTCACGATAATTTATTAAAACTGGATATATTAGGCCATGATATACCGGTGAGTCTAAAAATGCTGGAAAACCTTACGGGAAAAGACGTAACGGAGATTAATATATCAGATCCCGCTGTAATGTCCATCTTTAGCTCAACCGATGCTTTTGGCATTAAGAATAAAGACTACAAAGAAAAAGTCGGTACCATAGCCGTGCCGGAATTCGGTACTCAGTTTGTACGTCAAATGCTGATTGATACAAGGCCTACGACTTTTGAAGAATTGGTCCGTATATGCGGACTCTCCCACGGAACCGATGTGTGGCTTGGCAATGCAAAGACGCTTATTGATGAAGGCGTCGCAGTCCTTGCCGATGTTATCGCCGCAAGGGATGATATTATGAACTACTTAATCTACATGGGAGTCGACCCAAAACTCTCCTTTAATATCATGGAGAAAGTTCGAAAGGGCAAAGGTCTCACCATAGAAGATGAAGTGGCCATGCGAGCAAAAAACGTCCCGGAATGGTACATCGCATCGTGTAATAAGATTAAGTATATGTTCCCGAAGGCCCACGCTGTGGCCTATGTCTTAATGAGTTATCGGATGGCGTGGTTTAAGGTGCATTATCCTTTGGCTTTTTATGCCACCTACTTTACAAATAACATCTCCAATTTTGATGCCAGTATTGTATCAAAGGGCGAAGGGCACACAAGGGCGACCTTTAATAATCTTCTCATGAAAGAAAAAGAAAAAACCATCTCAAAGAAAGAACAATCCCTCATGCAAGTCCTTGAAGTGGCTTTAGAGTTTTTTGTGCGGGGTTTTAAGATGGGAAAAGTCGATTTATATGAATCTCAACCATTGGCCTTTAAAATTTATGAAGACACGCTGATGCCTCCTTTAATGGGATTACAAGGGATTGGCGAGAATGCCGCCTTAAGTGTTGTTGAAGCACGGAATGATGGCGTTTTTATCAGTCAAGAAGACTTACTGAAACGAACAAAGCTCAATAAAACGAACATTGAGTCTTTGGCGGAGCACGGTGCGCTGGGTGAGTTGCAAGCAACGAATCAGATTTCTTTCTTAGAGGCGCTTTCTTTTGTGTAATGGTGTTATTATTTTAAACAAAAAGTTGAAAAAAGCCTTGTAGATACAGGTTGATTGTGCTATAATGTAGTCGTAAATGAATTAACTTTTTGAAAGAAGTGAGCAGAAGCTCACTTTTTTCTTTTGAATTTTGACCCTACGATTAGGAGGTAAAGATGAAAAAAATCGAAACGACCCTTTGGGATGTTATGAAAAGTACGGTAGAATCCCACAATGTATCTTTGTACGATGTAGAATATGTAAAAGAAGATGGCGATATGTATCTTAGGATCTACATTGAGAATACTGAAGAGGGAATTGATCTTGATAAGTGTGCCGCTGTCAGTCGTCATATCAGCGACCTCTTAGATGAAGAAGATCCCATTGAAGAAAGCTACTTCTTAGAAGTCAGTTCTCCCGGAATCGACAGAGTATTAAGAAGACCTGAGCATTACCTGGATCATATCGGTGAAGAAGTAGAGATTAAGTGGAAAGAAAAAGGCAAGAAGAAATCCATCGGAATCTTAGAATCTTATAGCGACGGTGAAGTAAAGGTAGATGGAAACTCCATTGTATTAGAAAAAATCAAAAAAATGAAAGTACACGTGAAGTTTTAGCGGAGGGAAAAGTTGTGAAAACATCTTTGAAATACAACAAAGAAAAAGAATTAGTAGAAGCTTTAGAAATTCTTGAAGTAGAACGTGGTATCAAAAAAGAAATTGTTATGGAAGCTTTGGAAGCAGCCCTTGTATCTGCTTACAAAAAGAACTTTAATTCAAAGCAAAACGTATATATTAATATGTCTCAAGAAACAGGTAAAGTCAAAGTCTACGATCGCAAGACCGTAGTAGAAGTGGTTGAAGATCCAGACATTGAAATCAGCTTAGAAGAAGCAAAACTAAAAAGTCCAAAATATAAAATCGGCGATGTCTTCGATACGGAAGTCACTCCCGAGAATTTTGGCCGTATTAGCGCCCAAACGGCAAAACAAGTCGTTATGCAAAGAATCAAAGAAGCAGAACGCAATATTGTCTATGATGCTTATTCAGGAAGAGAAAGTGATGCTTTAAGCGGTATTATCACAAGAATTGAGAGAGGCATTGTGTACGTTGACCTCGGCAAAACCGAAGGCGTCCTCCCTCAAAACGAGCAAATCCCCGGTGAGATTTTGTCTGTAGGTGATCGCATTAAGAGTTATCTTCTTGAAGTGCGCAAGACAACGAAGGGTCCTCAGATTATTTTAAGTCGTACCCATCCGTTTTTAGTGAAGCGCCTTTTCGAATCTGAAGTACCGGAGATTCAAGATGGTATTGTTGAGATCAAGGCCATCAGCCGTGAGGCGGGAAGCCGTACGAAGATTGCCATCTTTAGTAAAGATGAGAAGGTCGATCCTATCGGTGCCTGTATTGGTCCTAAAGGAATGCGCGTCACCCGCATTGTAGAAGAATTAAAGGGTGAAAAAATGGATATTATTAAATACAGTGACGATCCTGTGGTATTTATTGCCAACTCGTTAAGTCCTGCTAAAGTCGTTAATGTGACGATCAAC
>CAYJGI010000095.1:4727-5370 GCA_964369705.1 uncultured bacterium | reverse complement strand
CTTTATGCCTCTTCCCATCTCTTTAGCCCATGCCCTATCCAAAAAACTATCAGAAGTTCGTAAAGAAGAAGTCCTCTCTTATCTTCGTCCCGACGGCAAGACTCAAGTCACTGTGGAGTACTGTGAAGGCATGGCAAAGCGGGTTGATACCATTGTCGTTAGTACACAGCACGGCCCGGAAATGCCCCTCGATCGAATCCGCCGTGATATCATAAGAGAAGTCATTAAGCCCATTATCCCTGCCCACCTCATGGACGATGAGACGAAGATTTTTGTTAATCCCACGGGACGCTTTGTCGTAGGCGGTCCCCAAGGGGATGCAGGCCTTACCGGTCGTAAAATCATTGTGGATACCTATGGTGGCGCCTTTAGTGGTAAAGATCCCACAAAAGTCGATCGCAGTGCCGCCTATGCCGCAAGATATGTGGCTAAGAATCTGGTCGCCGCCGGCGTTGCCGATCGCTTAGAAATACAGCTGGCTTACGCCATCGGTGTTGCCCACCCCGTATCCGTCTTTGTGGAGTCTTTTGGCACTGCAAAGTATAGCGATGATCAGATCTTATCCCTCATCAAAACCCATTTCGATCTTCGTCCCGCCGCCATTATAGAAGACTTAGAACTTCGCCAGCCCATCTACAGACAG
>CAYJGI010000095.1:0-4717 GCA_964369705.1 uncultured bacterium | reverse complement strand
AATCCCTATCTCAATAGAATAGAGTCTTTAGGCTATAGACCCTTCGTCTGTAGCCTTTTTTATTATTTTTTGTTGTGATTGACACCATCTTTTTGTTTTTTCATATGATGGTTTGAGGTGATTTTGATGGAGTCATTGCAAGTGGGACCTTTTTTATTAATTTTTATTAGTCTTGTAGCCGTAATTTTTTTGTTTAGCTGGTTTTATGGAAGAAAGCCTCCCCATAGTCATTTGTATCTGACTGTGCTTTTCCCCATTGATGATCGCATGGAGTCTTTTGATCTTGAGATGCTGGATCTATTGGTGAAGTGGCGCACCTTCGGCCATTTGCAAGTGATTCTTTATTCTGTAAGGGAGTTGACCTTCAAAGAGATGGCCTACGTACGGCTTTTTGTGCGGCGCTATAGTGAGCATATGACCTACTTGCATTACGATCAGATGGAGACCTACACAAGAGCGATTCTATTAGAAGAAAACCAAGTCATTTACCACTATCCTCAAAAAACCTATGGAAAAATCTCTCTCATGAGCCATCTTTTTTTGTAATGCCATCTTCATTATGGTACAATAATCAACAACAGCTTTTTCTATGAATGAAGGATGATTAGGAGTTTTATTGATGATGATTCGTGGCATACTGGAGCACTATACTTATCGTAACGAAGAAAACGGCTACTCCGTGGCAAAGATTCTTCTCGACGACAATGGCGAACACCTGGTTGAAGATACTTTTACTGCCACCGGTGTTCTTTTTGGTGTGGAAGTGGGACAAACCCTCATCCTCCACGGTGATTGGGTGACCCACCCTCGCTACGGAATCCAGTACCACTTCGATCACTTTACCATTCCCGTTGATCAAAGCGAGATGAGTATCGAACGATTCTTAAGTAGTGGCCTCATCCAAGGCGTCGGCCCCGTGATGGCTAGGCGCATTGTAGAAAAATTCGGCAAAAAGACTTTTGTCATCATTGAGCAAGAACCCCATCGTCTTCTTGAAGTGGAAGGCATCGGCGACAAAACCTTAGAGAGCATTATCGTCAGTTACAAAGATCAGATGGAGATTAAAGATATTATGATGTACTTACAATCCCTCGATCTCTCTACAAGATACGCCATTCGCCTCTATCAAGCCTATGGCAATCAAACGGTCGCAAGGCTACAAGAAAACCCCTATGCAACCATGGAAGATGTCCAAGGCATTGGTTTTAAAATCGCCGACAGCATCGCAGAAAAACTGGGGATTGAAGCCACTTCCCTCTACCGTGTGGAGTCGGGCCTTAAGTACGTCCTCACCGAGTGGTGTTTTAGTGGCAATACGTACATGAGCAAAGAGCGCCTCTTCACCGAAACAAAAAAACTACTGGGTCTGACTTTTTTTGAAGAGATGGAAGAAGTCCTGCAGCGATCGATTCACCTCGGAAAACTCATACAAGAAGGTGACATGATTTATTTGCCCAGCTACTACCATGCCGAAATGGGCGTCGCCCATAAGCTCTATCGCCTCTCTACGGCACCTTTTTTTGCGCCTAATTTGTCCATAGAGCAAACCCTCTTAGAGATTGAAGAAGCGAAGGGCGTCACCTACAGCGACGAGCAAAAACAGGCCATTTACTCTTCTATCCAGTCGGGCGTCTTAGTCATCACCGGCGGACCCGGTACCGGTAAAACCACTATTATCAGTGCCATATTAGAGCTTTTTAAACGTCTCGCCCTACGTATTGCCTTGGTTGCGCCAACAGGGCGTGCCGCAAAGCGCATGACAGAAACCACGCACCTTGAAGCAAAGACGATTCACCGTCTCTTAGACTATACCTTCAGTGACGACAATGAAATGGTCTTTGGATATAATAAAGATCATCCACTACCCTTTGATGCCATTATTGTCGATGAGATGAGTATGGTGGATATTGTGCTTTTTTATCATTTATTAGAGGCCCTGCCTATTGGTGCAAGGCTCGTCCTTGTAGGCGATACCGATCAGCTTCCCTCCATCGGTGCCGGCAATGTCTTAAAAGATATTATAGAAAGCAAAAAAATAAGCGTTCTATCCCTTACCCAAATTTTCAGACAAGCGGGCGAAAGCATGATTACCATCAATGCCCACCGTATTAATCAAGGGTTATTACCTATTGTGACGGGAGAGGGTGAAGATTTTTACTTTTTTCCAAGGCGAGATAACGACGATATCAGCGACCTCTTAATTGATTTGGTTTCAAAGCGTATTCCCGATAAGTTCGGTGTGGCCACAGAAGATATCCAGGTCCTAACCCCCATGCGTAAGACGTCTCTCGGTGTTGTGGAATTAAATCATAAACTACAAGAAGTCTTAAATCCTAAAGAAAAAGGTAAGAAAGAATACACCTTAGGCCATACCACCTTTCGAGTGGGCGATCGTGTGATGCAAATCAAGAACAACTACACGAAAGAAGTCTATAATGGTGATGTAGGTACCATCGAGGACATTACCACGGCGGGCATCATCACCGTCCTCTATAAGGAGCTGTACCAAACCAAAATCATCACCTACGAAGGACTTGAGATTGATGAACTGACATTAAGTTACGCCGTCTCCATCCACAAGTCACAAGGAAGCGAATTCCCCTGCGTCGTTATCCCCATGACGACGGCCCACTACGTCATGCTTCAGCGAAATCTATTCTATACTGCCGTTACCAGAGCCAAAAAACTGGTCGTCTTAGTCGGCCAAAAAGAAGCCCTAAAGAGGGCCACCATTCACCATCCCACGGGAGATAGGGCCAGCCACTTAGAGAAGCGATTACTGGATGTTTTTGAAGGGTAAAGGCGAATCAAGCTAAACCAATAAAACCATGGGAAAAAATAAAACCGTGGACGCTGTCCACACCTGCAAACGTGACGTTTGATCCTTTCCACGAAGTGATGTAGAAGCTATCACGACTATCTGCCCGCTGTAGAGAGGAATATCGTCCCTTGACCCTAATATAAAAAAGCCTTCTAATGAAGAAGGCTTTTTTTATTGTCTTTATTATTGATTGTCTTTAACTATGTTATGCGATGTTAACAATAGCACATACTCCCATATGCTTCTCACTAAAAAAGCGTGTCTTCCCCGACTTCGCAATTCAAGGGGCGACTTTTGGCTCCACCTTTTTTCGGAAAAAGGTGGAAAGGGTATGCAATGTGTTGAGATGTCAAAAAAGAACACCCTATTTACTATTCTTCTACTATGCAAAACGATGTTAACAATAGCACATACATCTGAGTACTTCTCACCCACGACAGCGGGCACATCCTACCATCTGGCAGTACCTGTTGCCGTGCATTAGCAGCCGGGCTTCCCGGCAAGGCGTGGATTTTGGCGCTACCTTTTTCCATAAAAAGGTAGCAAATATAGTCGATGCTTTGAAATGTTATAAAAGCACGTACTTACTAATCCAGTGACAAGGAGATGATTCCATCTTCTTCTGTAAAAACAATAGTGTCTGATTTTTTGGGATTTGTGATGATCTCGAAGGATTTGCCGTTCTGCTTCTTGTAGCCGATGGCGATTTCGTTCCGTTCTTTCAGAATATTCGTAACTGTATAAAAATCAACTTCAGTATGTAGTTTTACGTAGTGAGACGCTTCTCTTATGTAGATTTCCGATCCTTCCGCTTGCAATAATTCCTTAAAAACAAGGGCTAAGGAGCGATTCTCCGCAATCTGAGTCAGCATCAAATTAATGATGTTAGAGCCAACGACGAGATCATTGGCTTCAGCCACTTTTGCCAGTTTTTGATTGGCTACGTCTTTCATTTCGCTGGTGATACTGAAAGTCCTACCGTGACTTTTAGAAATATCTCTTAAATGGATCAGTCTAAGTAACGTCAGTGCATCGGAAGTCTCGCTGTCGCAATCTTCGCTGAGAAGAAGCACGTGGCTGATATCTTCTTTTGCCAGTCTTTCCAGATTCTCACGATCGTCCACATTACATAAGTCGCAAGTTAAAGTGATATTTCGAAGGGATGACTGGGACGCCATTGTCTCTTCATCGATGATTCCATTGGCAATCGTCACCGAAGATCCCTTTGCTAAATACTCATCTAACTCACGGAGTGTTTGGACGATATTGCCATTATTACCGATAATCAGTAAATTGGATGTTTTTTGTTTGATGCTGTCTGTAGACTCTAAGTCTTTACCAGTGGGAATCTCTTGCACTACCGGTTTTGCTACACCATCATCCTCTACTAATAATAGCAGTTCATCTTCTTTTTGTAGGAGGGTATCTTTACTGGGGTTGAGATAGACCTTGCCTTCCCGCTTAAAACCAAAGACAATGGCCATTTCAAAGTAATTGAGTACACTACCGAAGGAAGTGCCTGCTAGGCTTGGATAATTCTCAAAATAAAGCTCATCGCCATCATAATCAAACAGCTCAATCAAAACATTAGAAAGACCGGGATGCCTACAAGTCTGTGCAATAATCCTTGAGACGGCATCGCCTACCAATATAATCTCCGCATTACCTTCTGCAATAATGTCTGCCGCCTGATAATTGGACTCATCTTGAATGGTGGCCACAATGTGGGGGATTTTTCCTTTTTCTTTAAAGGGATTTAAGTAACTGTTGATGGCAAGAATAGACTTAATCGTTAGCAAATCCTCATCTTCATTGATGATAATACATCTTGCAGTCTCAATAGAACATCTGGCTAACATATAGTAATCGGTGATACTTCCTTTTCTGCAGATAACC
>CAYJGI010000094.1:0-5432 GCA_964369705.1 uncultured bacterium | reverse complement strand
ACAATTATCCCGTCTTTATGGCCAGCACCATGGCTGTAAAAGATCAAGAAGAATTGCGACAATTATTACAAAGCGAATTCTCTACCGCCCAATTTGTCGATGTAGGATTAATCGGTATTACAGTAGGTACCCACGCAGGACCTGGATGTGTTGGTTTTGCCTATATCAAGAAGTAATCAAAAAAAGCACAGCAATGAGCTGTGCTTTTTGTTTTGTGTTCTTATAGGGCACATCCACTATGAGAGGTGTATACTCACACGATCCTCGGTCTGCTCGCAACATAGGGATAAGTAAGCGGGAAAAACCATTTGAAAGCTGGTTCCCTCACCTTCTGTTGACGAAACTTTCATGGCGCCTTTTAGTTCTTTGACTGAATCGATAATAATGCCAATTCCTCGGCCGGTGCCATAGACTTTCGTTGTGAATCGTTCTCCATGCTCTATTTTTATGAGTTGATCTTTGGAAAAACCGCTACCATTATCTTCCACAGTAATCATTACGGCAAAAGGGTTCTCACCGATATATCCTTCTTGGACGGATATTTTGATTTTTCTATTCGATGGTTTTTGCATGACGGCATCAATACTATTGGTCAATAGATTAAAGATGAGTTGCCTTGATACACTGGCACCGCCTCTCATCCAAAGATCTTTTTTGAAATGATATTCTGTAGTCACTTCAATGTCTTTGGCCCGAATCGATTCAATCATCTGATCAAAGGAATGTATGAGTGGGTATAAAGCAAAAGACTCTTCCACAATCTCATCTTGCTGATTGAGTAAGTCTTTTGATAAGTTAACTGCTTCAACGGATAGTTGTATAATATGATCCACGTTGGGCATGATTTTATTTTTATCTTCTATTTGCGAAATTTTTCTTTTGATGGTTTCTGTATTAAGTAAAATCAATTGTAATACATTTTTGAAATCATGCATAATATTTCTCATACTACTATCGCTAGAAGTTTCCATAGTATCATCTCCTCATAATGATAAAAAATTGATATACAGATTGTAAATATATTAACAGAAAAATATACCCTTGTAAACAGCAATAAGAGAAATTGTGAAATTTGATACGTATAAATTATTTATTCATAATTTTTTATTATTCATCTTAATTTGTCGAAATATGACACCTCTTTAATGGGCTTAATCAATTGACATTTTTTAAATGATGTAATAAAAATATCAATAATATAAATTTATGAGTGTTTTTTGACAAATCTTATCCCCATTGTATTTGCCATGGTTTTACTTTTTTTTATTACAATTAAGTGATTATTAATGGCTAAAATAAAAAACCTCCGCCTTTTAGGGGAGGTTTTTGGTGTATTAATCCCAAGGAAAAATCATTTCTAAGGGATCTATCTGAATATTATCAATCTTGATCTCATAATAAAAAGGAGCGTTTTTTATGAAAGGCTCTACAATGGGATGCTGTATAGACATGAGATAACCACCGGTTACTACAAGGATTAAAGACAGTATCCATATGAGATTTTTTAGATAATTTATCCTTCGTACGATCAGTGTTAAACCACCACCGATCAATAAAATCGGCCAAAATTGAAAGGCGTAATAGAACGCCTTGACGCTGATTGCATTGAATTCAATAAGAAGCCATAGCGTACCCAGTAGAACAAAGCATGTCCCTAAGATAAAATATGGATGATCTGCCGAGGATTTTTTTCTTTTCTTTGTCCGTTGTGATTGGGGTGTATCACCTTGATGCGGCTTTGTATCTTCGCCCATTTCTTCTGGATTCAGTGTATCGCTTTTTTTGATATTGTCATCCATTCTTTATCCCCTCCTGTAGAAAATAAAACCAATCCCCGTCACAATCAGCGCTACCGGTAGTAAATATTCTGCCAGATCGGGGATCAGCTGATGGATTAAAACAAAGATGCCTATTCCCACTAAGATGATTCCAAAGAGGGGTGCTTTGTTTTTTTCTTCGCCTGTTGCAGAGGTTTCTGTACTACTGTAATGGGTTGCTTTTTCGTAGGAAGCTTGGTAGGGGTCTTTTTGTTCTTTATAGGTATGGTGATCGTAGGAATGGTATTCACTGTAATGAGTCGTCTCCGTGGGGATAATAATGGCCAGTACGACATATAAAAAGATACCCGTCCCCGCCATCAAACTAAAAACTAAGAATAACACACGAATCACTATGGGATCCAGATTAAAATAATGGGCAATTCCGCCGCAGACACCGGCTAATACTTTATCATTTTTAGATTTTTTTAATGTTTTATATTCCATAGTGCCTCCCTTAGTCTCTATCGTATGGACTATCAGGGTGATAGATGACTTCTGCATCTCCGTCTTTACCATGGGTATGAATACGGCCATCGTCAAGGGGAATGACAAACATTAATATGACGTATAATAAAAAACTGCTCCCCCATCCAAATAACAGTAGTATAAAAATAATTCTGATAATGGTGGGATCCACACGGAGATATTCACCGATACCACCACAAATTCCCGCTATGATTTTGTTTTTTCTTGATCTTTTTAATGACTTGTGTTGCATAGTATCCTCCTATTAGCTGTTAGTAATATTGTACTACATGTTCATCCCTTTGATTAGTGACTAAAGCCATAAAAAGGTCATAAAAAAATCTCCCAAAGGGAGATTACAGAGTATGACTCTTAAAATATGCTTGTAAGAACCGTATGGCCTGGGGACGTTCTTTGATTTGTATTTTATCGTAGATGTTGCTGACGTAATTCTTCACAGTCCCTTCACTGATAAAAAGGGCATCTGCAATCTCTTGATTGGTAAAACCTTTGGCAATTAAGTTCGCCACATCAATCTCACGCCTTGAAAAAGGGGTGAGAATCGCAGTATCTATGGTTGCTTCTTGCTTTTTTTCCATTTCGCCTTTTTCCATGAGATGACTGGCCAGCTTCACTGCAACTTTGCCCGGTAATAAGAGATTCCCCGACATGGCATCTCGAATGGCCTTCATCAAAGCTTCTCCCGGTATATCCTTCAGTAAATATCCTTCTGCACCGTACCCCATTGCCTTGATGATGTATTCATCATCATCGAAGGTGGTCAAGATGATGATTTTAATATTAGGCCACTTCTCTTTAATGGCTTTTGTGGCTAAGACACCATCCATGATTGGCATTCTGATGTCCATGAGGATGAGGTCTACAGAACACTGTTCTAATTGTGTCACAGCTTCTGAGCCGTTTTTTGCCATGGCTACCACGTCCATATCTTCTTGGAATTGAATCATGGTTTCCAGTCCATCTCTTAAGATCTGCTGATCATCGACAATCATTATTTTAATCATAGATTTCTTTTCCTTTTGGTATGGATAATGTCAGTGTGAAAGTCTCTTCCGTCACTTCTGTTTGGAGGTTTCCTCCGAGGGCCAAAAGCCTTTCTTTCATTTGCATCAGTCCAAAGCCCATGACTATTTTTTGAGGGATTGAACCGTTATTCATCACAGTTAACAGAACGGCTTCATCGTTTTCTATGAGTGCTATATGGATATAATCGGCACCGGCGTGCTTTACGCCATTGGTAATGGCTTCTTGTAGCGATTGGAATAGTGTCTTTGATTCAATGGGAAGAAGATTGGATTCAATCTTCGTATCGAAAGTAATTTCGATACCATAGTTTTTTTTCGTTTGCATGATGAGGGATTCTATGGCAGGAATAAAGTCCAGAATCCTCCGTCCTTCCTGGATCATGCGCACAGAATACCTGACATCTTCAATTCCTTCTTTGACTTCAATTCGGGCGTTTCCCACTCGCTCCTTGGCTTTTTTGGGGTCTTTGTCTATGATCATCATTGCCGCTTCCAATTGAATGAGCGCTCCCGTTAATTTATGGCCTAAGCTATCGTGAATTTCTCCTGCGATACGTGTTCTTTCTTTTTCTTCTATGAGCGTTTCTATCTCTTCCATTCTTACTTTGAGTGTCAGAAGTGCTTCTTCCAATATTAGGTTTTGTAGTACGTAATTGCGTATGACTAAGAGAGGCACCATGAGAATCGTCAATGCCATAATGGCTAGTGTAACACTGACAAAAGGGCTTGCCAACATGTAGTTCAGTCTAAAACTAATAGTCATATATGTGGCTACTGTAAGAAGACCAAACACTACCCCATAAATGGGCCCGTGCAAAAAAGTAATATCAATGAGTAAAATCACGAAAAGAACGATTACCCACATATCTTTTGACATATAGTACAAAGCACCTAAGGCCACTAATTCTAAAAGGGGGAGTAAGTAACTGGGAAAATCAAAAGACTTTCCGTAGATCTCATAGTGACGAAAAAAAGAAAGTAACAAAAAGCTCACACCGAGACTTGCCGTATAAGTTTCGCCTTCACCTTGTCTTATTAATAAGAATATGAGGCAAATAATAGATAAAACAAATAGCAGACCATCCATGAGCATTTGCGTTTTTTTAGACCAAATCAGTTGATGTTTTAGCACAGTCATGCTTTTTTTCCTATTATGCTTTCTTTTTTGATTTTTGCACCACTTGTCTGGCTTGTTTTTTTGCTTCATCCAGTGGTACCACATGGGCGCCAAGCCTAATGGCGTCATCATAAAACGTCTTGCCTTTACCGTCCAATCCTTTGCTAAAGGAGATGAGTGCTAAGTTATAATGGGGCGTTGCATAAAGGGCATCGCTTTCGATGGCTTTTTGTAAGTTTTTTTCAGCTTCTTGTATGTTCCCACTCATCAAATGGGCCGCACCTAAGCCATTATACGTGAGCGCTTTGATACTGGGTGTGGCTAAGTTAATCATAAATTTTTCCCATTTGATTAGCTTTTTTTCTTTTTCTAATCTTTCACTAAAATTCGTTAAGCGTTTGACTGCTTCATAGTATTGTTTTTTGCTAATGTGAAGCCGTCCCTGATAAAACTCCTTGTAGAAGTAGTTTTGTAATCGGTTGGGAATAATGGCAATAACAATCATTACGGTGCCTGCCACAAAAAGATACTGGGGGAAAAATACCGTAGATAAAAAAGTAACCACCATGAGTAATACCGTAAAAATAAAGCCATAAAAAATGGCTCTCCTCGTTGAGCGATGCATAAGTAACCTCCAAAATAAACTTTTTTTTATTTTACCATGAACTGCTTTTCTTTGCACGTCTTTATCGTTATAATAAGAGTGAAAGGACGTGTCCAAATGACTGAAAAAGAAGAAAAACTCAAAAAATGGCTACAAGAAGAAAAAAACGGCACCTTCTTTGGTGATACCGTAGATATAAAGAATACCGATGGGCTTCTCTTAAGTGGGATTATGGCCGTGTTTTTTTTGATCGTGTTTATTGTGACATTTCCTACGAAGTGGATGGTGATGGTGCTCTTACTCATACCGGCTTTGATTTTCTTAATCAATCTAAAAATCAATCCACCCCAAGTTACCCTTAGATTTGGCGAGCATCACAT
>CAYJGI010000093.1:5134-5459 GCA_964369705.1 uncultured bacterium | reverse complement strand
ACTCACACTCAAGGGCATGGAGTTACTATATCATAGAAATAAGGGAGAAAATAAAAATGGATAAAAGAAAATCAGGAAGCCTTATTATGGGCCTCATCCTTGTGATTGTTGGTGGTGCATACTTAGGAAATATATTTGAATGGTGGAGTTTTACTGTTTTTTTTGATGGTTGGTGGTCATTGTTTATTTTAGTTCCTTGCATGATTAGTATCTTCGATGAAGGTCTTCACGTCGTCAATGTCCTTGGTGTGGTCATCGGGGCACTGCTACTCTTAGATGCCCAAGGGGTTCTTCGAGGATTCTTTGGATGGGAAATGATTCTTCC
>CAYJGI010000093.1:0-5124 GCA_964369705.1 uncultured bacterium | reverse complement strand
TCAAAAAGAATCAAAATACAACCGATAATAGAGAAACCCATCATACACAGAGCAGTGAAGGAAGTGCCCATGGGGAGGAACAGCGCACCTTTTATGCCGTCTTTGGCAGTAATAATCCTAATTTTAGAGGCGAAGTATTCCGTGGAGCCGATCTCAATGCCATCTTCGGAAGCGTTGATCTTACACTATACGATAGTATCATCTCCTCCGATGTCACCATCAATGTTCATACGATTTTTGGTGGTACCGATATTCGATTACCCCGCAATGTCAAAGTCAAGGTAGAAGGAACACCGATTTTTGGCGGGATTGACAATGAGTACATTAATAGTGGAATGGCCGATGCACCAACGGTACATATCCATGCAGTATGCCTTTTTGGTGGTATTGATATTAAGTAGATAGGAGAAAAAAATGTATCCAAGAATGGAATCACCTCGAAAAATCGCATCGGTAGAAATCAAAAACCCCATCGTCTTAGCACCGATGAATACAAGGCTCTGTGACAATGGTTTTGTGACGGAGGCTCTTACTGCTTTTTTCTTAAGAAGGGCAAGGGGGGGCGTTGGTTTAATCATTGTAGGTGCGGTGATGATTGATGGAGAAGGGGCAAACCCTAGGGCTGTTTTTGTAGATGACGACAATAAGATTGAAGGATTACAGAAAGTGACTTCTGCCGTTATAGAGGCGGGCAGTAAGATTTTTGCTCAAATCCATGGGAATAAACTAAACCCAAGCACGGGAGAAGAGATGACCATCGATGAGATGACATCAGAAGATATCAAAACCCTCATCGAAAAATACATTCAAGGAGCCCTTAGGGCGAAAGAAGGTGGATTTCAAGGGGTAGAACTCCATGGAACCCATGGTTTTTTATTGAGCCGATTTTTATCGCCTGTTACCAATCACAGACAAGATGAATACGGTGGCAATCATGAAAAAAGGCTTCGTATTGTAGAAGAAATCTATCAAGGAATACGAGATACAGCAGGAAAAGACTACCCCATAGGTATTCGCATCTCCGGCAAAGAAGAAATCGATGGGGGACTCACAGAAGAAGAGGGAATCCAGCTTGCAAAAGATTTGGAAAAAATGGGTTTTGATTATATTAGCGTCTCCATTCATCCCACCAAAAACAGACCGCTCTGGCCTCGCCGTGAAGAGGCACCGGGATCCCTTGTACCATTGGCCGTGAATATTCAAAAAGTAGTAAAAATCCCCGTAATGACCGTAGGGAAGATCAATACACCGACGCTCATTGAATCCATTTTACAAGATGTGGCCTTCGTCAGTATCGGAAGAGGCTTAATTGCAGATCCCGATTTTGTATTAAAGGCAATGGGTGGCGATGAGATTCTTACGTGTACGTGCTGTAATACGAAGTGTAGAATTACGACGGGCATTGGCTGCGCCATCAATCCTGAAGCTGGAAGAGAATGGGAGATGTTGTAATCTTTAAGGGGCTTTATGGGAGAGAAGAAGAGGTGATAATATGAGCGATAGCAATATGATCGGTAAAGAAGTAACGGTTACCGTTGACAGGCCTTTAGGGACACCTCACCCGAAGTACCGGGAGATGATTTATCCCATTAACTACGGATATATAAAGAATGTGTTCGCACCGGATGGTGATGAGCAAGATGCCTACATATTGGGGATTGATACGCCTGTTGCCACATTTACCGGTGTAATCATTGCCATTATTGAGAGGCATGATGATATAGAAGAAAAATGGGTCGTCGCTCCTAAAGAAAAGCGCTTTACATTAGAAGAAATAAAGGCAGGGACTTATTTTACCGAGCAATACTATGAAAGTGTCATACGTATAAAATAAAAAAATACACAAAAAAACAAACAGTCACCACTTGTGGAGATTGTTTGTTTTTTTATATGAGTATTGAGCTTTCTTGTTATTTGGTTTTTATTGAGATGGGGCTGATTACGATAGGGGGGCAATCATTCTGATACTTACGAGGTCTTTACCGCAATTGTAGATTTTGCGGGCACCTTCTGCTTTGAATCCACATCTTTCGTAGAAGGCAATGGATTTGATATTGTCTCTAAAAACCCATAAAATCATGTGTTTTGCACCATTGTCCATGGCTTTCGCTTTAGCAAAATCCATGGCAATCGTCCCAATGCGCCTTCCAAAACAATCGGGGTGAAGGTAGAGACTGTAGAGTTCGTAGACTTTATCTTCAGCACCTACGTGCTCTCCCGCATCATCTTCTATGTGGGATTCTCCAAGGGACATAATACCGATGGGTCTTCCATCTTCTTCAATGATATAGTGTTGATTATTATCTTCTGTAATTATGCGCTGGTACAGATGGAGTCTTGTTGCGTTTTTGTTTTCGATTAATTCCGTAGGGATAATGTCTTCGTAAGCGACATCCCAAGAGCGGGCATGGATCTCTGCCATGATCGGAGCATCAGATGGTACGGCCAAACGGATAGAAGGTTTCATAGTGTATGTGTCACCCTTTCTTCATATTAGTGAGAATCAAAATCCTTATTAGAAACTATTTAAAGTTTTGGATATCATGAATTAGCGAGTTGACGTGCTCTTCTTTAGTGGCCCAACTGGTGCAAAAACGAACGGCTGTAAGGGCCTCGTCCACAGGTGCCCAGCGATAGAAGGCGTATTTTTGTAGTAACATATCGATAAGTGCATTGGGCAAAATGGGAAATTGTTGATTGGTAACGGAGTCGTACAACATGGAGTAACCCTCTTTTTCGCAAGCACTACGGATTTTTAGTGCCAGCGTGACGGCTTTTTCTGAAATCTTCATGTATAAATCATCTTCAAAAAGTGCCTCAAACTGAACGCCTAACATTCTTCCCTTAGCCAGCATAGCGCCTTTTTGTTTTAAGGTATAGCGAAAGTCTTTTTTGTAGGTATCATTTACAATGACGAGGGCTTCGCCCATCATGGGACCGATTTTGGTACCACCGATATAAAAAAGGTCGCATAGGGCTGCAATTTGGGGGAGGGTTAAATCGTTCTTTGGGGAGGCAGTGGCGTAGCCAAGCCTTGCACCGTCTAAATACAGCGGAAGACTCACAGAGTGGCAATAATCACTCAAGGCTTTGAGCTCTTCCCTCGTATACGTGGTGCCGTTTTCTGTGGGGTGGGAGATGTACACCATGCCCGGCTGGGGAATGTGTTCTCTTGTTTCGTCGTTGTAGTGGTTTTCGTAGACGGATTTTACTTGTGCCGCTGTGATTTTACCATCCTTTGATGGGAGGGCAATTACTTTGTGCCCGGTGGCTTCAATAGCACCGGTCTCATGAACAAAAATATGACCGGATTCCGCAGAAATTACGCTTTGATGGGGGCGAAGAATATGGGAAATCACCGTCAAATTAGTCTGAGTACCGCCGGCAAAAAAATGGATATCGCCGTCCTCTCTTAAAATCGCTTGGCGAATCAAAGCTTTTGCTTTACTAGAATGGGGATCAAGGCCGTAGCCTTGCATCTGATCTAAGTTGGTACTTAAGAGTTTTTCGTAGATTTTTGGATGGGCCCCTTCGGCATAATCACACTCAAATCGTATCATAACAAAACCTCCATTATGGGGAATGCTGAATCATATAGACTTTATCGTAGTAGTTTTTTCTTACGGAGATAATAAGAACTAAGAGAAACCCTCACCCAGTGATCAATAGTCATCCCAATCCATACATAAATGACGGTAGATCCGGGGAGTACGTAAGCGGCAAGGTAGGAGAACGGAACTCTCACACACCAAAGACCAATAACGCTAACGACCATAGGCATCTGTGTCTGTCCAACACCACGGAGGGCACCGGAGAGAACGCCATTGAAATTTTGGCCAAAGAGGGCAACGGCAGCCCATATGAGGTAGTAAGTCCCAAGCTCAATCAGTGCTGCGTCATCGGTTAGAAGCCCCATGAGCGGATAACGGAAGACGACTAATATAATGCCTTGACAGAGGGTAACAATGGTAATGTATTTTTTGATTTTACTAAAGTAGGCCTTGGCCAGGTCCATGTTTTCTGCACCAAGGCTTCGGCTGATGAGGGCCGTTGTGGCAATACCAAAACCTTGGGTCGGCATATAGGAGATGGCCTCAGCCTGAAGTCCTAATTGGTGGGCGGCATAGGCATAATCACCAAAACTCATTATAGGCCTCATCATGGCAATGGAGCCCAGTTGCCATAGAAGATTCTCAATGGCGGTAGGAGTCCCCAGGCGAAAGATTCTTTTAATGGTATATGGGATCTGTGCTTTATACTCTTTCAATTCTTTGATGAGTTTGCCACCTCTGAAGGGGCCGTAATAATAAAGGGTAAATAAGCTTAAAAAACACATGGCCACTTGGGAAATTAAGATGGCCAGCATGGCGCCTTGAAGACCCATGGCCGGTGCGCCAAGGCGACCGAAGATGAGTACATATCCAAGAAAAGCCGCTAAGATATTATAAATCCACGTAACAAACATTGGAATTTTTGCATTGCCTTGCCCTTGGAGAATGGATGCGGTAATAAGCATGACACAATAGAAGGGAAGTCCAATGACGGAGAGACGAATGGCAGACACAGAGAGGCTTGCCATATTCGGATCGCCACCAAAAAAAGGCAAGATCACCGGTGCAAAGATGGCAAGAATAATTGAGGCGATAATTCCTAAAAATACGAGGGAAAACATCCCACAAATCGAAGTCATTTTAATTCGATCAAGACGTCTTGCTCCGGTATCACTGGCAACACATACCGTGACGCCGACGCCAAGGCCACGAATCACAGCCCAAACCAGCTGAACAATACGGGTTGTGATGCCATAGGCATTGATGGCGACAACATCAATTCGACCAATCATCGCCATAATAATAGTACTGGCCACCATTTGCAGGAGGCCTTCTAAAGAGATGGGGATGATCATTGAGAAAATGTTTTTTCTTAATTTGGAACGATCTTCTAAAGCTAAATCGTCGTTATGTTTTGTAGATTTTTGAGCCATTTTTATAAATCCTTTTTTTTGATAATTTTATTATAGACAAAAACATAGCCACTTGCAAGAACTTCTAAAAAAGCTGGATTTTTTTCGCTGTTTATGATAGAATATTTTCTGTATTTTACTAAATTTTCACCAATATTTTG
>CAYJGI010000092.1:1407-5527 GCA_964369705.1 uncultured bacterium | reverse complement strand
GCTTTGCGCCTGCATAAAAGTCATGAGATCCATCTCGTCGTGGATTTTCACGCCGGTCACTTCTTCTAAGATACGATAAAACATTCCCGGCTCATCGACGACTTGTAGCGTCACTTCTCCCGTGGCCATTTCCATCTCGCTAATGGTAATCTTCTGAATATGATTCATCTCAGAAAGTAAGAGTAGCTCCTCTTCTAATGCCCTTAATGAGTCGATATTAAGGAGGCTTTCTTCGAGCCTTGCTACTAAGTACTCTTTGAACCAATGGTCATTCTCTAAGCTGTTAAGCCACTGGGGCCAGTAGACTTTGATCGTCTTCACGGGGAATTCTTTCATGGCAATGTCCATGACTTCGTAATAATCGTTGCGATTCATTTTGGCAACATCTAAAGGAATTACAGGCATTTGATATTTTTCTTGTAGCTCTTCTTTGAGATTTTCTGTGGCTTCTGATTTGGGGTTTCTTGAATTGAGAACAATGACAAAGGGTTTGCCCAGTTCTTTTAATTCTCTGATGACCCGCTCTTCACCGCTAACGTATCCGCCTCTGTCAATATCTGTAATACTACCATCGGTAGTAATGACAACGCCAATGGTAGAATGATCCTCAATGACTTTTTGTGTGCCAATCTCTGCCGCCACTTCAAAAGTCATCGGCTCTTCACTCCACGGTGTAATCACCATACGTTCTCCATTCTCATCTTCAAAACCCATAGCCCCATCGACGCTGTATCCCACACAGTCCACCATGCGGACAAAAAGCTTCATGTTGCTGTCCGTCGTAATGCTCACAGCTTCAGAGGGCACGAATTTTGGCTCTGTTGTCATAATGTTCTTCCCTGCTGCACTTTGAGGAAGCTCGTCTTTAGAGCGGTTTTTGTCATTCTCATTGTCGATCATGGGAATCACAAGTTCTTCCATAAACCCCTTAATAAACGTCGATTTTCCCGTCCTTACAGGACCTACAACGCCAATATAAATATCTCCGTTGGTGCGTTTTGCAATACTTTCTAAGATGTCGAATTTCTCCATAAAATAACCTCCCTAGCATCGTAACAAATCTTTTCTTTATTCCTTATGCTGGGAGGTCTTTGATTATGCAAGTTTTTTATACTTCTTTTTGAATATTGGCAGCTCCTAATCTCATTTTTTCTTTTGCTTTTTTGAATTGGAAGATAAAGATGGTGACCGTCGTCGTCACGGCAATAAAGTCGGCTACAGGCTCAGCAAAAAACACGGCAAAGACTTTATCATCAAAGAAATTAGGCATGATATAGATGAGTGGAATAAGCAAAATAACTTTGCGAAGAAGTGCCAAAAAAGACGAGACGCCGGCAAATCCCATAGAAACCATAGTCTGCTGGCAAATAATCTGTAAGCCCATCAGCGCCGTCACACCCATATAAACCCGAAGATATTTCACAGTAAAAGCAATGAGCTCCGGACTATTCGTAAAAATCCCGGCAAAGACTTGAGGCATAAACAAAATCGCCAGCCAAAAGATCATGGTATAACTAAAACCAACCTTAAGTAATAACCAGAAAGCTTCATTCACTCTTTTTGCATTATTGGCACCGTAATTGTAACTGATAATAGGCTGCGCTCCTTGACAAAGTCCCGACACCGGCAAAAACATAAGCTGAGTACAACTGGCAAAGATGGTCATGCCTCCTACGGCTAAGTCACCACCGTATTGCAGTAAAGAGGTATTAAAACAAACACTGAGAAGGCTCTCTGTTGACTGCATAATAAAAGGGGCAAAACCAAGGGCTAAGCATGGCAGCGTAATACTTCTATCTAGCTTTAAGTTGCCTTTTTTGATTTTTAATATGGTCTTCTTGCCAAAAAGGAAAGAGAGCACCCATACCGCCGACACACATTGACTGATGACAGTGGCAATGGCGGCACCCATGACACCAAAATCAAAAACAAAAATAAAAATAGGATCCAAAATAATATTAAGGATAGCACCGATTAAGACGGTCTTCATACTGATTTTTGCAAATCCCTGTGTCGTGATAAAAGGGTTGAGGCCTAAAGTAATTTGTACGAAGATGGTGCCTAAGGCATAAGTTAGTATGTATTCCAAGGCATAAGGAAGGGTATCGCCACTGGCGCCAAAGAGAACGAGGATTTCTTCTCCAAAGAGGAGGACAATACCGGTGATCGTCACAGCAAAGAGAATCAACAATGTCATGCTGTTGCCTAAGACTTTCTCTGCTTGATCTTTCTTGCCTTCTCCTAAGAAGATGGCTGCCTTCGGTGCACCACCCATACCAACCAAAGCAGAAAACGCAGCAATGAGTGTGATAATGGGAAGTGTTATCCCTACGCCGGTAAAGGCGCTATCGTCGATTCTTCCGATATACATTCGATCGACTAAGTTGTAAAGTAAGTTGATAATCTGTGCAGTAATAGTAGGAATGGCCAAGGTAAAAAACAGTTTACTTACCTTTTTTGTGGCCAACTCTCTTTCTTTTTCCGATTGCATTGTGACACATCCTTTTGTAAGTTTCAAAACGTATATAGTATATCATACAATAAACCATCTTAAAAGCCGTATCGTACGTACTTCTTTATTTAACCCAAAGATTCTCCTGTACAAAGGAAAGAGAATGTCATATAATAAAAATAAAAAGGAGAAAAAAATGGCAGTTATCAATGTAACGAAAGACACTTTCGAACGTGAGGTTCTGCAAGCAACAGAGCCTGTACTGGTTGATTTTTGGGCACCTTGGTGCGGTCCTTGCAGAATGGTCGGTCCCATCCTAGATGAAATCGCCGGCGAAACAAGGGGCATTAAAGTCTGCAAAGTCAATGTCGATGAAGAAGGCGAATTGGCTAAGGCTTATCGTGTAATGAGTATTCCTACTCTTCTCGTCGTCAAAGAAGGTAAAGTCGTAAAGACGGCTGTGGGTGCAAGGGGCAAAGCAGAGATTCTCAGCATGATGGAATAAGCTTTTAAGAGATTGGTGCTATCCAATCTCTTTTTTTATGCCCCTTGACGAATGCCGCTTTCTCCTATATCATTAATAGTAATCATATTCTATTGTAATTAGCCATGATTTGAGGTGTAAATGATGAAACTTGTAGAATCAAAAGAAAACTACTTAGAAGCCATCTTTATGCTCAAAAAGCAAAACGGAGAGGTTCGGGCCGTTGATATTGCTGCTTTTTTGAATTTTTCTAAGCCTAGCGTAAGTGTTGCTTTAAAACAGCTTCGTGAAAGTGGTTATATTGATGTGGCACCCAGTGGCTATATCAGCTTAACGAAAATCGGCCTAGAGACGGCAACCGACTTATATGAGAGGCACCATATTCTGTCGGAATTCTTAGTGAGTTTAGGTGTCAGTAGTGGTGTTGCTTTAGAAGATGCTTGTAAGATTGAGCACTATCTCAGTAAAGAAAGCTACGATAAAATTAAAGAGCACTTCCTATCGGAATCACAAAAAAGCAACTGATAAAAAAAGAAAACAAAAAAAGCCCCTTCATGTATAGGGGCTTTTTTTTATTTTTGCTTCTCCACCAATTGTCCATCCTCCAGCATCAAGATGCGATTGCATTCACTAAGGGTTGATGCCCTATGGGAGATGATAATCATTGTTTTATCTTTATAGATATTGTGTAGCGTTTTTAAGAAATATTTTTCATTTAAGATATCGAGATTACTGGTGGGCTCATCCATGACAATGACATCGGGATTGAGAAGAAGCATCCTTGCAATACCGATTCTTTGCCTCTCTCCCCCCGATAATTGGCGATTCATCTCGCCCATCATCGTTTGATATCCATCGGGTAGTGTCATAATAAAATCATGGATACCGGCACCTTTTGCCCCTTCTATAATCTCTTCTAAGGTGGCACCCGGTTTTCCAAAGGCGATATTGCTTTGTATGGTATCATGAAAAAGCAGCGTATCTTGCTCTAAAGATCCAATGCGCCTTCTTAGGCTTTTTAGAGTGGCTTTTTGAATGGGGATTCCATCTAAGCGTATTTCGCCTTCATCAACATCCCAAAAACGCTGTAATAGCCTTAAGATCGTCGTTTTTCCCATACCACTTTCTCCCATAATGCCTATTTTGTCACCTTGATGGATGGTAAGGTTTAGATTCTTTAAAAT
>CAYJGI010000092.1:0-1397 GCA_964369705.1 uncultured bacterium | reverse complement strand
TCATTGAGCTGTATCTAAAAGATACTTCGCTGAAACAGATTTCGTTAATGGAAGCAATATTCACGGCATCCTCTGCTTCTACTACCGCCGGCGGTGTATCATGAATGGCAAAGATACGCTCCGCTGCGCCGTACGTCTCCAGTAAGCTTGATATGACCATGGTGAGCGACTGAGTAGACGAAAAAGACGCCGAAACCACGTAGGATAAGACAATGGCACCTAAGGTGTTGAGTCCATTCTCCGCAAATAAATAAGATGCCACAAAAAGTACCAGTATCCTCGCTAAATAAATAAAAAACGTAGGAGCTGATGTTACAAGCTGGCGATGAAGGGTGAGTTCGTGATTTGATTTGTTAATCTCCACACCTTTCTGATGAAGCATTTCTTTTCGCCTTTCTTCATAACCAAAAGCTTGAATATCTTGCAGACCATATATACTCTCTAATATGAGGTTTTGATATTCTCCCATTCTCCGCCGATACCTTACACCAATGTTTTGCCCAACTTTGAGGGAAATCAGAGGTAAAATCACGCTGATTATCAAATAAACCGGCAAAAGAACCACCACAAAAAGGGGATCTACTTGGTAAGCCAAAATCATAGAAATACAAGGTAGTAATATAACGGTGATAATAGGCCCAATGGCATGGGCAAAGAAAAACTCAATGGTTTCGATATCAGAAACAGCAATCGACATTACATTGCCTTTGCTATCATTCATCATGCAAGCCGGTGCGATTCTTCGGATTGTATCAAACATCTGAACCCGCATATTGGCAAGAAGTTTATAAGCGGCCACATGGGAGATAAAACTATCGGTAAAACGGCATACGATAATGGAAATCATCGAAATAAAAGTCAGTGTTCCATAAAGATAAGGGCTACCAATGTCACTGCCTTCTAAGGCACTTAGAATGGTGAGAACGCCAAAACCCATTAAAGACATCTGAGCAAGATTGGTAACGATATTGGCAATCGTCGAGATGGTGAGGGCCCCTTTGACTTTAGATGCGATTTTTAAGAGGCGCATGGACATGGACAGTAGATTCTTCGTTTTGTTATGCTTCATCCCCGTCACCTCCCATTGCCATTTGTTCTAGCGCATCTTGTTCTTTCACTAATGTGGCATAAATCTTTGATGTATTCATTAAGTCATGGTGCTGACCACTGCTTTCTACCGTTCCTTGATGAAAGACGTATATGCAATCGGCATTTCGAATGGTCTTAAGCCTATGGGATATGATAATGAGCGTTTTTTTCGTTGAGAGTTCATCGATGCAATGCCAGATTTCTTTTTCGCTGGTCATGTCAACGCTGGAGGTGGCCTCATCGAGGACAATGTATTTGGCATCACTGAGAAGCGCCCTTGCAATACCGATTTTTTGTCTTTGACCGCC
>CAYJGI010000091.1:0-5660 GCA_964369705.1 uncultured bacterium | reverse complement strand
GATGATTTTCTCTGTCTCGTCGAGGAGCGTCGGGATAAAACGCAAGGCAATCGTCATCATCATGGCCAATTCGTGGGCCGGTACACCAATTTTTCGGAAAGGATTTAGGAGCCTTTCGATGCCGTCGGTTAATGTGATGGGGCTGGTAGTGAGGGTCAGGAGCGACGTTCCTGCCACTAACAGTATCAGTCTTGACGCCATAAAAGCACCGGTATAAAACCCTTCATACGTAGCCGTCAAAAAAGATAGGCGAAACCAGACTTCACCGTCAATCATAAAAAGATTCAGGCAAAAAGTCATAATGAGGATAATGGTAAGGGCCTTAAGGCTTTTTAAAAGATACGAGATTTTAATCTTTGAGAGGATCGTTGTGGCTAACAAAAAAGCAAGCACAACGCCAAAACCACCAAAGGATTGAATCATAAAAAGCACCACCATCATCACCATGGTGAGGAGAATCTTCGTCCTTGGATCTAAGCGATGTATTACGGTATCGCCGGGAATATATTGCCCAATGGAAATTTGTCTCATCTTACACGCCCTCCTTATTCCTATGGAAGGTACGAAGGAGCGCTTCGATGGCTTCTTCTACGGTGAGTACATCAAGGGAAATATCAAAACCTCGATCCTTCAGGTCATGCATAAGGGATGTGGCTTCGGGAATTCCAAGGCCAATGGCTTCCAGCTCCTTTGCCCGCTGAAAAACCGTCCTCGGCGTACCCATCATCTTGACTTCCCCTCCATCCATCACAATGACACGATGGACGAGTTTTGCAATGTTTTCCATATCGTGACTCACAATAATAACAGTAAGGCCGAATTCTTGGTGTATTTTTTTGATTTCGTTCAGTATTTCGTTTCGTCCCACAGGATCAAGACCCGCCGTAGGCTCATCTAAGACTAAGACTTTGGGTTCCATGGCTAAGATGCCTGCCATGGCCACTCGCCGTTTTTGTCCTCCCGATAAATCAAAGGGCGACTCATCTTTCACCGTATCATAGTCAAGTCCTACCATCTTAAGGGCTTTTTTGACCCTTTGCTCCACTTCTTCTTCTGTAAGCTTTAGGTTCTTCGGCCCAAAGGCCACGTCCTTCGCCACCGTCTCTTCAAAGAGTTGGTATTCTGGATATTGAAAAACAAGGCCCACCCTTTGGCGGATTTTGCTAAGTGTTGTGTTTTTGTCTTGTAAGTCTTCTCCTCCTACAAAAATGCTGCCGGAGGTGGGCTTTAATAAGCCGTTAAAATGTTGTACCAATGTGCTTTTACCGGAGCCTGTATGGCCGATAATGCCCACAAATTCGCCTTCTTCAATGGTAAAAGTAATTTCTTTCAGGGCATCAGATTCGAAGGGACCGCCCTTCATATAGGTATGGGTGAGTTTATCTAGTTTGATTTGCATAATACTCCCCCAGTTCTTTCACAGTCATAATGGTGGTGGGAATCTCCACCCCTTTTTTCCGTAATCCATCAATAATGGCCATGGCTTGGGGCACATCAAGTCCCAGATCTTTCATCTTGTCCATGTGATTAAAGACGACATTTGGTTTGCCCGTGAGGGCTACTTGTCCATCGTCCATGACAAAAAGACGATCGGCCTCTACGACCTCGTCCATAAAGTGAGTAATGTATAGTATGGTAATGCCCCTTTGATGGAGGCTCTTAATCGTATCTAAGACGTCTTTCCGTCCCTTGGGATCCAGCATGGCCGTCGGCTCATCGAAGATAATAAGACTTGGCTCCATGGCCAGTACACCGGCAATACTTACCCGCTGTTTTTGACCGCCGGATAATAAATGGGGCGGACGTAAGCGAAAACGCTCCATTCCCACCGTCATGAGGGCCTTGTCGACCCGCTCATGGATTTCTGCCGTTGGGATACCAAGATTCTCGGGTCCAAAGGCGACATCTTCTTCTACAATGGTGGCTACAATCTGATTATCGGGATTTTGAAATACCATGCCTGCCATCTCTCGAATCTTCCAGAGATTTTCGTCTTTTGAAGCATCGAGGCCACCGACGTGCAGTGTCCCCTCCGTTGCCCGAAGGAGGCAGTTGATGAGTTTACCGAGGGTGGATTTGCCTGAGCCGTTCCGTCCTAATACGGCAACGAACTCTCCCCTCTTGATCTCCATATTGAGGTTTTTTAGTATATGTTTCACTTCGTTTTCTTCATTTAAAGTATAGTGAAACTTTAAGTCTTTTATTTGTACCATGGTCTATCCTCTAAAAATATAACGTGTGTGCTTTCTTTTTTTTAAAACCGCCATGCTTTCCTATGGCCTATGGAAAACAATAACAGGGATGAAACCAAAAACGGTTCCATCCCTTTACTGTCATAAAACTTATACCAATTCTAAGTAAGCCATTGGAGCTCCGTCGCCTTTACGAGGGCCAATTTTGATAATGCGGGTGTAACCACCCTCTCTGCCTTCATATTTTGGCGCAATGTTTTCAAACAATTCTTTTACAACGGCTTCATCGGTCATATAAGCAATTGCTTGTCTGCGAGCTGATAGATCGCCACGTTTTGCTAAAGTAATCATCTTTTCAACTAAACGTTTTGTTTCTTTCGCTCTGGTGTCAGTCGTTTGGATTCTACCATTTTTGATGGTTGCTGTGACTAGATTTCTCAGCATCAAATCTCTATGAGCAGATTCGCGTCCTAGTTTACGATAACCCATAGGGATCCCCTCCTTTTATTAATCGTCAGATTCTTGTAGGCTTAAGCCTAATTCTTTTAGTTTTGCTTCTACTTCTTCCAATGATTTGCGGCCGAGGTTTCTGACTTTCATCATATCGCCTTTGTTCTTCTCCACCAATTCTTGAATGGTGTGAATACCGGCACGCTTTAGACAATTATAAGAGCGGACTGAGAGGTCGAGCTCTTCAATGGTCATGGCCATTACTTTGTTGTCTTCATCATCGTCTTTGACGACCATGATTTCCACGTTTCTTACGCTATCTTTCATCTGTACAAAAAGCTCAAAATGCTCCGTGAGGATTTTCGCCGCAAGGCTAATGGCCTCATCGGGGGCAATACTGCCGTTGGTCCAGATTTCTAAGATTAAGCGATCTAAGTCGGTGTTTTTACCGACTCTTGTGTCTTCTGCAAAGTAATTGACTTTATCAATGGGTGTATAGATCGAGTCAATGGGAAGGACACCGATGGCTTGAGTAGAAAGCTTATTTCTTTCGGCGGTCACATAACCACGTCCCATGGCGATATTGATTTCCATATTGAGATCAGCATCGTCGTTGGTGGTGCAGATGTAGTAGTCGGGATTAAGAATCTCAACTTCGTCATCATAGATAATGTCGCCGGCGGTAATAACGCCCGCCCCTTTTTTCTGGATGTAGATGGTCTTTGGTTCTTGGGCGTACATTTTTACAGGAAGTTCTTTGAGGTTTAAGATGAGTTGTGCCGTATCTTCAAGGACACCGGTAATGGTAGAAAACTCATGGAGAACGCCATCAACCTTAATGGATGTAACGGCAGTTCCCGGTAGTGAAGATAGTAAAACTCGTCTCAGTGCATTCCCTAAAGTAGTGGCATAGCCTCTTTCCAGGGGCTCCACCATAAACTTACCGTAGTTTTCTTCGAGGTTCATCTCAACACATTCAATTTTTGGCTTATCAATTTCGATCATGCCTAAATCCCTCCTTCGTTTAGGAAGTCTTGTTTCTTACTTTTTATTATTTCGAGTAGAACTCAACGATCATGTGTTCTGCGATAGGTGCATCGATCTCTTCTCTAAGGGGCATACGAAGTACGCTACCTGAGAAATTGTCTGCATCTAATGTCAGCCATGCTGGGATGACTTTCTTTGCAGCCACTTCCATGATTTCTTTGACTCTATCTGATTTGCGACTCGTCTCTTTGAAGGTGATAACATCACCGGGCTTTGTTAAGTAAGAAGCGACGTTAACTTTTTTGCCATTTACTGTGAAGTGGCTGTGGTTAACAAGCTGTCTTGCTTCTGCTCTGGAGCTACCAAAACCTAAGTTGTATACTACGTTATCGAGTCTGCTCTCTAAGATGATGAGAAGATTCTCACCGGTAACGCCTTTTTTGCGGTCGGCCATGACGAAGTAGTTTCTGAACTGACCTTCTAAGACGCCATAGATACGACGGGCTTTTTGTTTTTCTCTTAACTGGGTGCCGTACTCCGAAAGTTTTACTTTTTTGTTGCCGTGTTGACCGGGAGCATAAGATCTTTTCTGGAAGGCACATTTATCAGAGTAGCATCTGTCGCCCTTTAAAAAGAGCTTAAGACCTTCTCTGCGACAAAGTCTGCATACGGATTCATTATATCTTGCCATTTTTAATCTCCTCCAACTTATACTCTACGACGTTTTGGCGGGCGGCATCCATTGTGTGGGATGGGGCTCACGTCTTTAATCAAACTTACTTCAAGTCCTGTGGCTTGTAAAGAGCGGATCGCTGCTTCACGGCCGGCGCCGGGACCTTTTACAAATACTTCTACTGTTCTAAGACCATGCTCCATAGCGGCTTTGGTTGCAACTTCGGCAGCCATTTGTGCGGCATAGGGGGTTCCTTTTCTAGAACCTCTAAAGCCAAGACCGCCTGCGCTTGCCCAAGATAGTACGTTACCGCCCATGTCGGAGATGGTGACAATGGAGTTGTTAAAAGTGGAGCGAATGTGGGCTTGCCCACGCTCTACTTTTTTCTTCTCTTTTCTTTTTGTTCTTCTTTTAGCTTGTGCCATTATTTGTCCCCCTCCTACTTCTTCTTACCGGCAATGGTACGTTTTGGACCTTTGCGGGTTCTGGAGTTGTTTTTGGTGTTTTGGCCACGAACAGGTAATCCTCTTCTGTGACGAACGCCTCTATAGCAGCCGATATCAATGAGACGCTTAATATTCATAGATATTTCACGTCTTAAGTCACCTTCTACTTGGAAACTCTTGTCAATGCACTCTCTGATGGAGTTGACTTCGGCTTCTGTTAAGTCTTTGATTCTTGTATCTTTGTTAATGCCTGTGGCACTTAAAATCTGTCTTGATCTAGTAATACCAATACCATAGATATAGGTAAGGCCTACTTCAACACGTTTTTCTCTGGGTAAGTCTACGCCAGCAATACGAGCCATAAATTCAATACCTCCTGGTCTTATTAACCCTGCTTTTGTTTATGCTTGGGATTTTCGCAAATAACCATTACGCGACCTTTTCTTTTAATAATTTTGCATTTTTCACAAATGGGTTTTACAGATGGTCTAACTTTCACTGCTTGCCCCTCCTTTTACTACGAATCATTTTGATCTCCAAATGATTCGACCGCGGGTCAAGTCATATGGAGAGAGTTCTACGGTTACTTCATCACCGGGTAGAATACGAATGTAATTCATACGCAACTTGCCCGATATGTGCGCCAGCACACGATGACCGTTTTCTAATTCAACGGTAAACATGGCGTTCGGTAGTGGTTCAATTACTACTCCGGGAACCTCGATAACATCTTTGTTTTTTGACATTATTAATTACTTACCTCCCTTAAGGATAGTATTAAACTGTTGATAGAACGCTTTAATAAGGCGTCGGTAATCTTTTTATCTTCTGAGATTATACGGGCCAAGCGTTCATCTTTCCATGATGTGGCAATTAAGTGCTTCTTTTTTTTCTTCTTCGGATTACATACCC
>CAYJGI010000090.1:0-5717 GCA_964369705.1 uncultured bacterium | reverse complement strand
TTTACTTCTAAGTTGAGTTTTTCAACTTTGATCCACTGGCCTACAACCACTTTGTGTTGCTTGCCACCGGCTTCGATAATTGCGTACATGATGTGTACCCTCCTTGTTCGGAACTCGCCATAACAGGTGCCAAAGGTGTTCTTGTGACGTGCGCTTTCACTAGGCGTCGTTCTCTATTGGTGAATCCCAATACATACGAAACCCAGCATACAGAACCTCAATACACGGAATCCCAAAACACGGAACTCCAGCATACAGAACCCTAGCATACGGACCCCCAACATGCGGATCCCCAATATACGGATTCCCTCGGCTTATAACCTGAGCTGTGCGGTTAACGAAGTTATTATATCACTAATTACTTGATTGGTCAATATTTTTTTATGATCATTTTGCCTACTGCATAAGTCTTGAATACTTCTGTAATGATGGTTTCGACTTTGGTGTTAAGGGCGTGGGCTCCGCCTACCACTTGGATGATGTATCCGTTGACGCGCATGATGCCTGAAGATGGGTCAATGGTGTGGATATCTTCGATGACCCCTTTGATTCTATCGCCCACTTGTACGGGGTTCGCTTCTTTCTCAATGTCTTTGAGCGTTCCTACGGCGGCTACTTTGATTTCTTCCGGGTGGATGTAGTAGCTACCTTTAATAAAAATGGATTTCTGATATTTTGATTCTAAGTAGGCCAAATTCTCTCCGCCACTGCCGATGAGGACGGCGGCCACTTTCGGGTATAGTTCTAATAGGATGGCTTCTTGATTGGACTCTTTTAAGAGGAGATCGATTTTTTTCTCTGCGTTCTTGGCTACGCTTTCTTCGCTCAAGACGAGGCCTTTGCCGTTACAGATGGGGCAGTCGGACATGAGCATTTGATCGAGGGGTTGGTTCGATTTTTTTCTTGTCATTTCGAGAAGCCCGAGCTTCGTAAAGCCCATGACGATATTCTTGGTGCGGTCTTTCTTTAAGGCATTTTTTAGAGCTTCTAGAATGGCCTCTTGATGGCCTGCTTCTACCATATCAATGAAGTCAATGATGATGATGCCCCCTAAGTTGCGAAGTCTAATCTGGCGCACAATCTCTCCTATGGCTTCAAGGTTCGTCGTGAGTACCGTATCTTCTAAGTTGTGGGTTCCTACGAATTTTCCTGTATTGACGTCGATAGCCGTTAAAGCTTCGGTGCTGTCAATGATGAGGTATCCACCGTTTTTGAGCCATACTTTCCGCTCTAAAGCACCTTTGATTTTATTCTCAATGGGATAAAAATCAAAAATTGCCGTCTCATTGCGATGAAAAATCACCCGTTCTTTGAGGTGGGGCGATACAAAATCCAAAATCTCTTTGACTTTTTCGCCTTCTTGTTGATCATCAATGACTAATTCAGCAACGTCGTCGTTCATAAGGTCCCTAACAATACGATAGAGGAGGGACGAATCTTGATACACGCATAGAGGTGGCTCGTAGAAGTTTGCTTTTTTTAGGATTTTGTCCCATTCATTGAGTAAGAATTGTAGTTCGGAGAGGAGTTCTTCTCCGCTTACATTCTCCGCCACGGTGCGAACAATCACGCCCATACCTTCTGGGAGGTTTCCTTCTATGATGGACTTGAGGCGACTTCTTTCTTCTTCTTTTTCGATTTTTCTGCTGATGCCTAAGTACGCTACGCTGGGCATCAAGACTAAGAATCTTCCAGGGAGCGTAATGTCGGTCGTCACCCTTGCACCCTTCGTACCGATGGACTCTTTCTCTACTTGTACCAAGATTTTTGCGTTTTGTTTCACCAGTTCTTTAATGGAAGGGACTTCTTGTCCCCTTGTGTTTTGGCTCATGGCATCTACGGCAAACAAAAAAGCGTTTTTTTGAAATCCTATATCAACGAAGGCTGCCTGCATCCCCGGTAGGACGTTCATTACACGGCCCATGTAAATATTGCCAACGACCCGCTGTTTGTCTTCTTTTTCCAGATAGAGCTCTACCAGTTCCCCTTCTTCTAGGACGGCAACACGGGTAAGATCTCTATCTACGTTGACTATAATCTGCTTCATATTCCCTCCTATAGGTCCATGGGATTGATTCGGTGAATGGTTGTAAAAGAGACGTCTTCTGTGACGAGGCCTTTTTCTTGTAGTGCGGTGAGTAGTAGCGTTGGTTTACAACTTAAGTGTAGGAGTGCCGATAGGCCTTGGTCTGTGTTTTTGATTTCTTTAACGTAGGGCATGAGGTCCACGTCGACGATTCCTGCTTTTGTTTTTTTCTTTGTGATGAGTGTTTGTTCTTTGAGAATGATTTTTTCCCAGTCTATGGCTTCACCGCTTACGGTAATCACGTATTCACCGATGTGTAAAATGCTATTTAATGATTCTGGCTTTTTGTCGTATTCTTTTGCTTCTAAGACTTGTAAATCTTGGGGTAAAGTGTCATTCAGTCTTTTGACAACTTCAAGGAGAGAGGCTCTCTCTGATTCTTTCAGCCAAAGGTCTGCATACTCGCTACTGCTTTCGTAGCCCAGGGCAAGGGGCGGGCCGAAGGCCATCTTTACTTGGGGATTAAATCCTTCGGTAAAAGCTACTTGAAGGCCTGTACGAATGAGGGCTCTATGGAAGGCTCTTTGCACGTCTAAATGGGATAAAAAACGCAAGTATCCCGTCTTCTGAAACTTCAATCTAATCATTGCATAGACCTCCTTCAAAGGTAAGAAAACCGCAATCCAAACAGCCTTCACGGCAGTCTTGTGTCAGTTTTTGATCTTTGGATGCCTCGTACTCTCTTTTTAAATATTCTTTTGTTACGCCAATGTCGATATGATCCCAATAGAAGGTGCTATCAATCCCATCTTCCTTTGTGTAAGTGGCTGGATCAATGTTACATTCAGCAAAAGCTTCTTCCCATGCATCAAGACGGAATAAAGAATGGGTTCCATCGAACCTCGCGCCTTTTTGCTGTGCTTTAATGAGGACTTCTGAGAGCCTACGGTCGCCTTTAGAGAATACGGCTTCTAAGAAGCTTAAAGATCCTTCGTGATACACGTATTTCACCGGTGTCCTCTTGAAAGCATCGCTGATCATGTATTGTTTACGCTTCATTTCTTCTACAGTATCTTGTGCCACCCATTGGAAAGGCGTAAAAGGCTTCGGCACGAAAGTACTGGTGCTGACGGTGATTTTAGGATTTCTGCCTTTTCCTCTGATACTTTTATAAATCCAAGTGACTTTCTTGCAGAGTTCTACGATACCTAATAGATCTTCGTCGGTTTCTCCTGGAAGTCCAATCATAAAATAAAACTTAACGCCGTCAAATCCCGCCGTAAAGGCATCTCTCACCGCTTGGAAGAGGTCTTCTTCCGTTACATTCTTATTGATGGTATCCCTTAGGGATTGGCTTCCCGCTTCGGGGGCCAGTGTGAGACCGCTTTTTCGCACTTGTTGCATCTTCTCCGCCAGTTCAATACTAAAGGAATCAAGGCGCATAGAAGGAAGGCTTACATTAACGCCTTTTCCGTCAAAGGTGCGAAGAAGTCCTTCGGCCAGTGGTAAAATACCGCTATAGTCGGCACTGCTTAAAGAGACCAGTGACACTTCATCGTAGCCTGTGTTTTTGAAAATCTCTTCCGCTTGGGCAATAATGGTCTCCGGTTTTTTTTCTCTGATGGGGCGATAAATCATGCCCGCTTGGCAAAAACGGCAACCTCTGGTGCAACCGCGAAAAAGCTCCACCTGAATACGATCATGGACCGTCTTAATATAGGGTACCATGGGTTTTAGTGGAAAGTAGCTTTTGTCTAAGTCTTTGACAATTCGTTTTTTGATTTTTGGTTTTGCATTCTTATGTAGGCTCTTTAATCCCTGATATTGACCCTTATGATCATAGAGTGGCTCATAATACTTCGGTACATAGATCCCCTCTATATCAAGGGCTTTTTCCAGGAATTCGGCCTTCGTTGCTGTAGACCTGTATAAGTCTAAGATTTCGTTATTGACTTCTTCCCCTTCTCCAAGGACAAATAAATCCACAATATCAGCAAGGGGCTCTGTATTGTATGCACAGGGACCTCCTGCAATGATGATCGGGTAATCTTCTCCCCGATCGGCACTTCGAGGTGGGATATTACCGAGGTCTAAGATATTAATAATATTGGAATAGCTCATCTCGTATTGCAAAGTAAACCCCAGAAAATCAAATTCCGAGATGGGTGTCTTTGTTTCTAAAGAAAATAGGGGTAAGTTTTCTTTGCGAAGGAGGGCTTCCATATCTACTTCCGGTGCAAAAACCCGCTCTACAAAGGTATCTTCCCTTTCGTTCATCAAGTGGACCATGATTTTGGTTCCCAGGTGGCTCATGCCTACTTCGTAAAGATCGGGGTAGCACCAAAGAAAACGGATATCCACATCCTTTGGATCTTTCATGATGCTATTTATTTCTGCACCGATATAGCGGGCAGGTTTTTCTACCATAGGTAGGTATTGATCGTATTTTGTCATAAAGTCCTCCTAAAAAAAGCTTATCTATTATCATACTAAAAAAAATGAAAAAAATCAAAAAAAATAACCGATTCCTCGGTTATTTTTGTACGCTTTGATAATCGATGGGCGTACCGTCTTTTAAGATTTTGTAATAAAAAAACCGATCGGCAATTCCGATTTCTTCATAAGTTGTGACCACATCGCCGATTTCCACTCGACTTTCTCTTACCAGATCATATACAGTAAAGTAGCCATCACCATGGTCGATATAGATGATATGACCGAAGGTTTCGCTGGCTATAATATTACTGACGGTACCACCTTTGGCACTGTGTATCAGTTGATCCTTCGCTTCGATGAGGATGCCCCCTTCTAATACACTATCACCTTGGATTTCAAAATTCTCGATAATGTCGCCCTCTGCGGGAAAAAGGAAGCTACCATCTAAATTCTCCGGCTCATAAACAAACCCCGAAAGCACCGGTGCCACCAAGGCTTCCGATACGCGCCTTACCTCTCCAAAATTCGCCCAGTCGTCGAATTCTATATTCGTCGATATGACCGACTGTACCCAGCTTGTAATATGAAGTGCCGTAGGATTCGGTAAGAGATTCACAATAAGTATCGCCGCCAAAATAACCATTGAGTAAAAGGATTTTCGTAGGAAAGACGATCCTTCTCCTTTGTTTTCATTGTTTCTAAAGGATTTTATTTCATTCATTGGGCGAAAAATAGAAGGTCTTTTACTGAGATTGCGCGGTCCCATCATAGATCTCGTGAAGGGTTTTACGCTGAGTTTTCTTCTGAATTTTTTTTGTAGTTGATGCCATTTTTGTTTAAAGTTCATAGGAGCACACCTTTCACACGTTTTGTTTCATTATATGAAGGATGTCCCACCATTATGACTTAATTAAATCCAATTTTTTGTCTTCTAAAATGGACATTAAGTACAAGTCCTATGGCAATCATGTTGGTAAGCATGGCACTACCACCGTAACTCATAAAAGGCAGTGGCAATCCCGTTGCAGGAAGAAGTCCCATGGTCATACCGATATTAACGAAAATCTGAAACAAGAACATGGCCATTACGCCGATAATAATATAACTACCAAAATCATCCCTTGCTTCCGTTGCCAGATACACACAACGTAAAAGCATGGTACCGTACAGTAGTAACAAAACCATAGCACCGACAAAACCCACTTCTTCGCACACCACCGTAAAGATAAAATCGTTATGGCGCTCCGGTATTAAT
>CAYJGI010000089.1:0-5740 GCA_964369705.1 uncultured bacterium | reverse complement strand
GAAGAAAGATTTTCTGTATCTGTGTCCTGTAATACGCTGCACCAATAGGGCGCCTATAATAATAAGTGCAATTCCTGCAAAATACATGGTAGTACTTACCCATGCTGCATTACTAAAGAATACGCCGGCAAAGAGGGCAATGACCGGAATCTTCGCTCCGCAAGGGATAAAGGGCGTAAGCATTGCTGTGGTTCTTCTCTCACGCTCATCACGAATTGTACGACTGGCCATAACGCCGGGGATGGCGCAGGCAGTACCGATGACCATGGGAATAATCGACTTACCGGAAAGACCGACCCGCTTAAAGAAGGGATCCATTACAACGGCTACACGGGCCATATATCCGCAATCTTCAAGAAGTGCAATCAGGAAGAACATAACCATAATGAGCGGTAAGAAGCCAATAACGGCACCTACGCCATCTAAGATGGCACCCATTATAAGTGTCTGTACGATGGCAGGTGCTCCGCCAATCATGCCTTCGACCCATCCTGCAAAACTCTCAATAAGTCCTCCTAGATAGTCTGCAATAAAGGGACCCACGTAAGTCTGTGAGATAGAAAAGACGCCCCACATAATCACGGCAAAGATTGGAATACCAATAATCTTGTTGGCGATTACTTTGTCAATTTGATATTGGAAGCTTGTTTCTTTAGATGAGACTTTTCTTGTTTCTACAGTCTTTACGATGCTATTCACAAAATCATATCTTGCTCTGTCCCCTTGGTCAACGGAGTCTTTATCGGCGAGGTTTACTTTTGGTCCTTGGTAAACCACTTTTTGATTTTTGCCTTTTAAAGATGTTGCCGTCTCTACCAGGGTTTTGATGCCTTCATCTGAAGATGCCGTGGCAACGGTAGATACCACAGGGCAACCTAATTGTCTTGATAGGTTCTCGATATCGATTTTTGTTTCCTTTTTTTCATTAATATCTGCTTTATTAAGAGCAACCACTACAGGAATCCCAAGCTCTAAGACTTGCGACGTAAAGAATAGGCTTCTTGATAGATTGGTACCATCAACAATGTTAATAATAACATCGGGACCTGCTTCCTTAACGAAGGCACTTGTGATGCTCTCCTCTGAAGTAAATGGCGACATAGAGTATGCGCCGGGTAGGTCAACAACAGTTACATCTAGACCACCACTTAGAGCGTTCTTTAGTTTAGCCTCTTTTTTGTCCACAGTTACGCCGGCCCAGTTACCGACTTTTTCGCTACTTCCGGTAAGTACGTTGTATAATGTCGTCTTGCCGCTGTTGGGATTTCCAACCAATGCAATTTTCATTTTATTCCTCCGTATTAAAGATGGTTTATGGTCATTCTACTGTTAGCTTTGACTAACGATAGAATAAATAAAAAAAATTATACAATAATAGCCTCAGCTAAGGTATTGTTGATACTATATCTTGAATCTTTGATCGTTACCACGTAATTTTGACCCAATTGGGAGATGATTACGATTTCTTCTCCTGGATAACAGCCTAAAGTAAATAAAAAGCTATTAAGTTCTTCATCTTGTGTACAAATAGCTGTAATGGTGTACACTTTGCCGACACTGGCTTCTGTCAATTTCACTTTTTGTGCTCCTTTTTTACCTCAGTTAATTTACACTAACTAAAATATCATTAATTTGAGATATTGTCAACCTATTTTAAATAAAAACTTAATTCACTCTATAAAGGCTATTATGCTAAGACAAGAATAGAACTCAAAAAGGCACTTCTTTATCACCTTTTTTTGATTTTTTATGTTGTTTTGATCATATACATTCAATATAAAATCACAAATCAACGGACCCAATAAGCCCTGCCGGTACAAATGCCCACCTACCGGTGAATCAGTTGCAATCAATCAGTCTTATGTAAAATTTTAAAATCCTCTTATCGGTTACAAAAAAATATTGTATAATTACAGTAACATTGTCGATATTCGTCTTGTTATGAAAGACATTGTATTTCCATGATTCTTTAGTAACAATTTTTTTACCATCATGATATTCAAGCGCTTTTTTTCTGATTCCAATTTTAACATACAATGGGAGGGCATCACCATGGCTTCTAAAAATAAAAATCCAAGAAACTACACACAAAATCGTGAACTATCGTGGGTACGTTTTAATACCCGTGTATTAGAGCAAGGTGGCGAAAGAGACGTACCACTTCTGGAGCGTCTTAAATTCGTATCCCTTTTTACCAGTAATTTAGATGAGTTTTTTATGATCAGAGTGGGGAGTTTTGCCGATATTGCCTCCGCGGACCCAAATCGTATTGTGGATAATAAGGCAGAGCTTACAGCCAAAGAACAGCTAAGCAAAATCTATGAAGCAGTAAGACCTCAATACGAACTCAAAACAAAAATCTACCACCAAATCAAAGAAGAAATCAAAGGACACGGCGTCCATCCCTTAGATTATGAAGACTTAACATCAAGGGAAGTAGAGTATATCAAAGATTACTACAAAAACACCATAGCGCCAATCCTATCCCCCCAAATCGTCGATGATCATCACCCGTTTCCCCATATTCCCAATAAGCAAATTTGTATTGCTTTAGCCTTAAATCATAAGAATAAAAACGTGGTTGGCATCTTGCCCATGCCCACGTCCCTTCCCGATGTTATTTATCTTCCCTCCGATGAAGTACGCTATATTCGTACGGAACATGTTTTATTCCAGTTTGCCGATAAGCTCTTTCGCCGTTATGATGTCAGTGAGAAGAACATCTTCTGCGTCACCCGTAATGCAGATATTACTGTCCGTTTTGATGAAATGGAGTACGTCGGTGACTTCAAAAAACACATGAAAAATCTCCTCAGCAAAAGAAAAAGCCTCAGTGTGGTTCGCTTAGAGCTCAACTTCCCCATCAGCAATCCCTTTCGGAAGGTGTTGTGTGATTATTTCCATATACAGCCCCATCAGATTTTTGTTTCTGCTACGGCCCTTAAGATGGAATACATCTTTGATCTCTTCTCAAAGATATCTAAAGAGCAGCAAAAACAGCTGATTTACCCTCCCTTTACGCCGGTTCCTGCCCTCTGTTTTGACAAAAACTGTAGCATGATTCAACAAATCCAGCAAAAAGATGCACTCCTTCACTATCCTTACGAAAGTATGGATTCTTTCTTAAGGTTAATGAAAGAAGCTTCCACCGATGAGCGTGTGGTATCCATCAAAATCACCATCTATCGATTGGCAAAAAAAGCAAAACTCGTCGATTATTTATGTGCCGCCGCAGAAAACGGCAAAGATGTCACCGTCATCCTAGAACTAAGGGCGAGATTCGATGAACAAAACAACATCGACTGGTCTGAGAGATTAGAAGATGCCGGTTGCAAAATCATTTATGGCTTTAGTGAGTACAAAATCCACTCTAAGATATGTCTTATTACCTTAAAAGACAAAAACAATGTCCGCTACATCACCCAAGTCGGCACCGGTAATTTCAATGAAAATACGGCAAAACTATACACTGACTTATCTCTAATGACGGCCAATCAAGAGGTTGGAGAAGATGCTGCTTTGTTTTTTAAGAATATGTCTATCGGTAATATTCATGGCGAATATAAGCACCTATTAGTAGCTCCCGTATCGTTTAAATCAAAACTCCTTTCCCTCATCGATGAGCAAATCGCCTTAGGCAGTCAGGGCGTCATTAATATTAAGCTCAACTCCTTTACCGATATTGAATTTATTGATAAGTTGCGGGAAGCTTCCCGTGCCGGCGTATCCGTTCGCCTTGTGGTGCGGGGGATTTGTTGCCTTGTACCGGGAATCCCCGGTGAGACCGACAATATTAACATTATCAGCATTGTGGGAAGATTCTTAGAGCACGCCAGGATTTATAGTTTTGGTAGTGGCGACCAGCGGACTTTTTATCTATCTTCCGCCGACTTAATGACACGGAATACGGAAAGACGTGTTGAAGTGGCATGCCCCATACTGGATCCTGCGTTAAAGAAAGTGCTTACAGAAATTCAAGAATCGGCATGGAAGGACAACGTGAAAGCCCGAGTCCTCCTAAGAGATGGCAGTTACAAACACCACTTTATCAGTGGTGCTGCTGTGGATAGTCAAGAAGAATTCTTGAAGGAGTACGCTACCCGAGGAAGGATTGAAGCGCCGACCATTGCAACGCCACCTAAAGTGGCCAGTGTTACAGAAGGCGGCTTCTTTAAAAAGCTCTTCAGGAAAATGTTTTCTTCTTCAAAAAAATAAAACCACACCGGACGCCCACGTCTATAAACAAAAGCCCCCCTATGCGCTATGTAAAGCGTACAGGGGGGTATTTTTTATCGGTAAGAAATAATATTCTCATTGAAGCTTCATGAAGCCACCTAGTATCTAATGATAAAATAAATCACATAAACCCAGCTCAATAATCCGTGGAAAATAGCCCAGCCAACGGATTCCCAAGTGGTATAGCTAATGACAATAGCCAGCACACTCCCAAAGGAGATGCCCGACTTGACGGTTTTATGGACGATGGTTGTTTTATTCTGCTCCATGGTGTGCTCCTAATCTCCTCCGATGTCTATAGAGGTCATCGCTTATCACTTCGATTGAATTAAATAAATCGTCTTATAATTTTCTTCTTCTTGATGGATAGATGATGAGATATTTGATTGCTGAAGGATTTCTTTTATTCTTTCCAGCAGTCCTTCTCTACGCTCAATCATGAGCATACCGTTTTGCTCTGTGCTATCGATGGCGCTGAGCTGAAGCGTGTCTTGAAGTCCATTGATACTCTCCACTTCTACTAAGAGGACGTATCCATCTTCCAAATGAGGAACCATGCCATCATCTTCCGCCATGGGGTTCACTATGGGCCCTAGGCTTTCATCGCCTGTGTTAATGAGGCTACGTTGATCGCCTTCACTAATGACAGAGGGTTCGTCCTCTTCTCTCGGCGATTCGACTAAGGGATCGTAAACTAAGAAAGTTCCCACCATTAACAAAAAAGCCGCCGCCATAGGTAAAATCCGCCTCAGTGCAATAGAAGGCTGTTTCTTGCTTTTTTTCGGTAGAAGCACCACTTTATCTTCTACATATTGAATCGGTTTAGGTAGCGTGATTTCTTTTGGCAATTTGCTGACTTCTTGTAGAATACACTCCATATCTTTAAGAAGGGCCTTGGCTTTAGGCTCACCTTCTGCGTAATCTATAAAAAGACGTCGTTCTTCTGCGGTCATTTCTCCATCCAGATAGGCCGACATTTTGTTTTGAAATTCTTTAAAATCCATATATAACCACCTCTACAATCTGCTTCTATTCATCAAGACGAAATGTGTTGCTGTTTTGTTCCCGTTTTTTTAATAAAACTTCTCTTAATTGAAGTCTGGCTCGATTGATACGAGATTTTACAGTGCCCAGTGTGGTTTCTGTAATCTCTGCGATTTCCTCATAAGATAATCCTTCCACATCGCGAAGAACAAGAACGGTGCGGCGATCATAAGGTAGTGACAGAATAGCTTCCCTTAGATCTTCTTGATCAATCTTTCTAAGGAGTGCTTCTTCAGGGGAATGCTCTTTAGACGGAAGATCCAACTCATAGTCCTCTTCTTCTGAAGATGTTTGTGTGAGAGGTGTGGTGTTTTTTTGATCGTTGGCCCTTTTGCGGACAAAATCAATGGCCGCATTATGGGCAATGCGCAAAAGCCATGTGCTCACTTCTGAATTTCCTTTAAATCGATCCCTGGAACGATACGCCTTTAAGAAAGTGTCTTGAGTGACATCGAAGGCG
>CAYJGI010000088.1:5174-5761 GCA_964369705.1 uncultured bacterium | reverse complement strand
TCTATTGTAATAGATCCCTCCGTTGGATCATAGAAGCGAGGCAAGAGGGATGACAGGGTGCTTTTGCCCACACCGGTGGCACCCACTAAGGCGACCATCTGTTTTTCGGGGACGTGGAAGGTGAGGCCCTTTAAGATGGGCTGATTCTCTTCATAGGCAAAATGGACATTATGAAAATCGATTTTGCCCTTAAGGAGGGATACTTCTTTGGCATCTGCCTTCTCTTTGACATCGGGGGATTCATCAAGAATCTCAAAAACACGCTCACCACTGACTAAGCCCGCTTGCATATCTTCAAAAATACGGGCCAAATTACTGACGGGCGTATAGAACATACCAAGGTACAATAGGAAGCCCACCAATTGATCGAGGCTCAAAGTGCCATATCGTAGGGCGATATAGCCACCAAAACCGACAACAATGACGGTACCTAAAGAAGTAAAGAACTGAATCGTCGGATGAAAGACAGCACTGTAGTAAAGGGCTTTCAAGAGGGCACCTACGTGGAGGTTTGAGTGCTTTGCCACTCGCTCTTTTTCGAAGTTTTCTTGACTGAAGAGCTGAATCTCTTTGACACCGGAGAAATT
>CAYJGI010000088.1:917-5164 GCA_964369705.1 uncultured bacterium | reverse complement strand
TTCGGCCACGTGTATTTGTGCTTTGCGATGCTGGGCTCTAATCTTGCGAAAGATGGGGAGACCGAAGGCGATAAAAGGGATGGGCACACAAGTAAGTAGCGCCAAAGTGGGACTCGTGGTAAAGAGGATAATGGTAATGGTAACAAAAAGGATTAGGCCGTTTAAGAGCTCTGGAATGGCGTGGGCAATCATGATTTCTAAGGCGTGGGTATCTTGGACGACACGGCTCATCAGCTGGCCTGTCTGCTTATCACTGAAGAATCTAAGGGACAGTCGCTGAATATGATTATAGAGGGCAATTCTCATTTCACTGACGTAGTTCCATGCGCCGATATGGCCATAATAGTTGGCAACAAAACGGCACAGTGACTGCCCTCCATAGGCAAGAAGGAGAAAAACGGCGATTTTTGTAATGTCCGGCATACGATCCAAGGTGACGCCGGGTTCTTCTATGATGGCGACCATTCTTTGGAGAAGGGCGGGGGTGAGAAGGCTAAAGACCGTCATGAGATCGTCCCCAAGGTGGCAGTTATAATGTATTTCCAGTAGCTCCTGGCGGAGCCATAAATACGAATCAGCATTTTCATAGTAGTACCTCCAATATTATGCAATAAAATCATTGTATCATAATTCGTCAAACAAAAAGAAGTCATATTGCTCCAAAACACAAAAAAATGTATAATAAAGATGAGAAAAAGAATGAAGTATATATAAAGGAAGAACAATGAAGCATACTAAATCAATTGCCACATAAGAGAGGAAGGGATATCAGTGATCGAAACAAAAAACCTGACCAAGTATTACGGAAAGACGAAGGGAATCGAAAACATCAATCTCAAAGTAGAAGAGGGAGAACTCTTTGGTTTTATCGGCCCCAACGGTGCCGGCAAATCAACGACGATCCGTACATTACTCACCCTCATTCAGCCCACTTCGGGAGAAGCGCTACTCTTTGGTAAAGACGTCTTCACCCACAGAGAAGAGGTTCTGAGAGAAGTGGGATACTTGCCCAGTGAAGTCTTCTACTATGATCATATGAAGGTGAGAGATTTCTTATTGTACAGTGCAACTTTCTACAAAAAAGACTGTACCCAAAGAATCGAAGCACTGGCGAAGAGACTGGAACTCGACCTCAACAAAAAAATCGATACCCTCTCCTACGGCAATAAGAAGAAGGTGGGCATTATTCAAGGTCTTCTTCACTCACCAAGACTCATCATCTTAGATGAACCTACGGGGGGACTCGATCCACTGATGCAACAAGTCTTCTTTGAGATGATTAAAGAAGAGAACGAAAAAGGCGCCACGGTCCTCTTTAGCTCTCACATCTTAAGTGAAGTGCAGAAGATGTGCCACAAAGTAGCCATTATTAAAGACGGCTCCATTGTCGATACGAAAACGATAGCCGATTTTAAGGGACAATTTTATAAAAAAATCAGCCTAAAAGGATCTACAATCACCGATGCATCCATGTTGGAGATGCCGGGAATCTCCAAAGTGACGAGGCTGGAAGATAGTGTCAGCTTTGTTTATAACGGTGATATGAATCGCCTTTTACAATTATTATCTACGATATCGATTACAGATATCGTAATTGAAGAACCAAACCTCGAAGAGATCTTTCTCCACTACTACGAAAGGGGAGAGAAGCGATGATGCTACTATCCTTTGAAGTAAAACTCATGGCAACAAAAGCCCTCTACTGGCTCATGGGGCTTCTCTTCGTGACGGCTCTTATGATGGGTCTGTACCCCGCCTTCCGTGAGAGCGAAGAAGCGGTTATGGAAATTCTCACTGCTTACCCGCCCGCCGTCCTCAAGGCCTTTGGCATGGAGCTTAGCACTCTTTTTACCTTTGAAGGTTTTTTTGGTTTTACTTCACCCTTTGTTTTGCTGGTAGGGGCGACCATGGCTTTTTATTTTGGTGTGGTGATTTTTGGGAGAGAAAAGCGGGAGAAGAACGGCGACTTTCTCTATACCAGACCCATCACAAGGGGACGGATTTTTATGGAGAAGCTCTTGGCCGGTTTCTTACTGCTTAGCGTGCAAATGATTGTTTTTGGCGTGGTGAGTTTTTTACTCTTTACCATGATGGCAGATACAGAAAGTAGCTCCGCCCTCTTTATGGCGTCTCTCCTTACCCTTTGTATCGGCATGTTATTGTTTTATTGTTTCGGTGCGGGGTGTGGCATCTTCCTTCGTCGCATAAAGTACCCTTCAAGCTTAGCCTCGGGAGCCGTCTTTGGGTGCTATATTCTATCGATTATCGTCAATCTCTTAGATAAAGCCATTCTCACGTACTTGTCGCCTTTTCATTACTTTGAAACTTCCGTCATAGCAGAGAAGGGCACTCTGTCCTTAGACTATATGGCCATTGCACTCCTTTTGTCCTTAGGGATTCTCGCCTTCTCGAAGTATAATCACGGCAAAGCCGATGTGAAGGGGGTATAAAGCATGATTCAAGTGATGAAAAAAGAAGCAAGGCTTCACGGGAAGACTTTTGTCATCTTTGCCTTTGGTTTTTGCCTGTTGATGATGATTGGCATGGGAAAATATACGGGATTTTCCGGTGCCGGCGGTGAGAGTATTACCGATTTATTAGAACAGCTTCCCAGGGTGTTTTTAGTCGTCGTAGGACTTAATGACTTAGACCTCTCCACTTTAGGAGGATATTACGGCGTGTTAGCGGCGTACGGCTACGTGATGGTGGGGCTTCTTGCCATTGCCTTAGGCGTACGGACGGTGACTTACGAAAGGAACGAAAAGATGGCCGACTTCCTCTATACAAAACCCATGAAAAGAAGCCATATTCTACTGGCAAAGATGGCAGTGGCGATTTTGTTTTTGATTGGCTTGGCTTTGCTTTCGATTCCTTCTGTGGCGATAGGACTTAGGGTCATCGGTGCCGAGAATACGATTACGACTCTTGTGGTACAAGTGGCGATTTCTTATTTTTTTGTCGGTTTATTGTTTTATGGGGTTTCGTTTTATTGTGGTAGCATATTGACAAAGGGCGCCATGGCAGTGGCCAATGGCATTTTCCTTGCCACGTACACTCTGGGTGTAGTGTACGAGATGATAGAGGGTCTTTCCTTCTTGCGACTTGTTGCACCGATTAAGTATTTTTCTGTGCCCGATATGATTGGGGGCGCACCTTTAGAATGGCAATTCATTGTCCTCACTTTAACGGCTTTTGTTCTTCTTATTATATTGTCGCTGAAGAAGATGAAAACAAAAGATCTCTAATCCCCCAAAAAAACCCTTCATCGGTCACCACTTCGTTTGTCCGTGGCAGAAGGGTTTTTTGCATAGAACAAAACAGCGGAGGGCATACTTCCAAGCGTTGGAAAAAGCCACACAAAAAGCAAAATAAAATACACTTGTACCAATAAAAAAATAATTGAAAAAAATCTGAATTTTCTATTGGAATCAATGGAAAATTATGATAGAATGGAGTTGTTTACCATAGATTCATATTGATATACCAAATATCAGTGTCATTGGTACGAATGTAAATATTGAATGATCCTTAGTAATGCTCAAACAATATTTCAATAAACTTTTTTTAAAAAGGGATCATTCCCGAAAAACATTTTTTTAGGAGGAACAACTATGAAGCTTACACAAAAGGTTTTAGCAGGATTATTAGCTTTATGCATGGTATTTACCATGATGCCCGCTACACCTGTACAAGCAGCAGGGGAACCGACAGAGATTACCGATGTCAAGCAGGCAATTCTTGATGCGACCATCTCTATCGACAGAGAAACACTGTACAGTGCAGAGGGTAATAAGCTAAATGGCTCCGCCAGAAACACACAAATGGCAGCCGCAGTCAAAACAGAAGTAGAAGCACTTGCGACCCTACCCGCAGGTACAATCGTCAATACCGTTACCATTTCAGGTGTGACAGAGCCGACCTTACCGAATACAGCAGGTTCAGCCACTGCCGTAATCAACTTTGAAATACCGGTGGGCGGAACGCCTAACTCAAGTAGTGTAACAACGACGATCACAATCGCGATTGATGGCACACAATACTTAGCCAATCAACAAGAAGCAAGCGATTTCAGAACATTCGTCGAAGATGTTGCTACGGTTTGGAGCATGAACCAAGCACCGTTAGGCACAGCCGACGTAGCAGCCTACAGAAAAGGCGAAGCGCTAATGAGCATCAACCAAATCATCCAGCACAATGCTATGGCCGTCAATGTCGTAGGAACATCAGACATCATGAGCGTTACAGAG
>CAYJGI010000088.1:0-907 GCA_964369705.1 uncultured bacterium | reverse complement strand
CCGTAGGCACAATCATGGATAGAGTGGGTGGATCAGCCACAGCAAGCTTTACCATCAAAGCAACACCTTATAGTGATGCTGACGCATTAAGTGATGCAGCAGCAGTGCTTATGCAAGCAGGTCTCGACGGAGACATCGTCGTAGCCGCTACACCAGCGGATACTGCCGATGAAGCTGCTTACAGACAGGCACAAATCGCAGCAGCAATCAATGGCTTAACCGCTTTAGCAGGCTTTGGTCTTGATACCGTAGAAGCCGCAGACGTGACTTTAGTGGGAACACCTACAGAGCCAATAGCCGGTACCGCCGATGTACCGACTGCCACAGATGGTTCAGTAGACTTCACCGTAACCCTTCAAAAAGGCACAGATACACTTCCTGCCGACTCAGCAGCCGTCCTTAAGGGTGCAGAGTTCACAGGTACCACAACTGTACAAATCTTCCTTGACGCTATTGCAGCGATTCAAGCAGCAGACATCGTGATCCCCGTTCCTACGGAAGATCCCGCCGACGCTGCAGCACTAGCCGCTTACAGACAAGGCGTCATTGCCGATGCTATCAATGCTTTAAGCACAGGTGTTAACACCGTAGCAGCAGGCGATGTAACAATCAACACCGGCACTGTCGCAACAGACGGTACTGCAGACGTACCCGTTGCAACAGACGGTGAATTAGTCGTAACAGTAACATTATATGCCGGAGCAATTGGTAGTAGCGATACGGTAGACCTCAGAGTCCCAATCAAAGGAACTGACTTTGCAGGCGTATCCAATGCCGATGCAGTACAAGCTGCAAAAGACATCATCAATGCAGCCACCTTTACCGTAGCACCACAACCGGACAGCAACCCAGCGGTCCCTGCCGTATATAGAAAACAAGTACTGTCAGCAGCCATCAGAGCTTTACC
>CAYJGI010000087.1:3361-5784 GCA_964369705.1 uncultured bacterium | reverse complement strand
GTGATTGTCGTCAATAAGTGGGACATCTACGAAAAAGACTCCATGAGTACAAAGCGATACAGTGATGAGATTTATGAAGAAATGCCCTTCTTGCAATATGCACCGATTATGTTTGTATCGGCCCTTACGGGACAGCGAACCAAGGGACTTCCAGAGCTGATTACTTATGTGGCCAATCAACACGCAAGACGTATTACCACGGCCCAAATCAATAATATGCTCATTGACTCCATGAATATGGTTAGCCCACCCAGCGATAAAGGGCGCCAGCTTAAAATCTATTACGGAACGCAACCCCTTACAAAACCACCGACTTTTGTATTCTTTTGCAATGATCCGGAGCTTACCCATTTTTCGTATACCCGCTACTTAGAGAATTGCTTGAGGAAGAATTTTGGTTTTGAAGGTACACCCATTTTTATTAAATATCAAGGAAAGAAAAAATAAGAGGTGCTTTATGAAAATAGGCGTAATCGGTGCCGGTAGTTTTGGTACGGCGCTTTCCCTTGTACTTTTGGAGAATGGTCACGATGTTACCCTATGGGTAAGGCGAGAAGAACAGCGTCTCGCCATCTTAAAGGATCAAGAAAACAAAACCTACTTACCGGGCATTAAGATCCCAACATCACTGCACCTTACAGGGGATCTTAAAGAAGCGGTACAAGATGCAGAACTCTTACTGACGGTGGTTCCGAGCCAAACCCTACGGGAAAATCTCACCAAAATAAAACCCCATCTCAGTGATAAAACCTTGGTTGTTAATGCCAGTAAAGGGATTGAAGAGGGCACAAAAAAACTCATGAATGAAGTTATCGAAGAAGTCTTAGAGATTCACGGTGATCGCATTGCAGTCCTCAGTGGCCCGAGCCATGCGGAAGAATTGGCACAAAAGATGCCCACCACCTGCGTGGTAGCATCCACTTCCATAGAAACAGCAAAAAAAGTCCAAGATGGCTTCATGAGCCCTTATTTTCGCATTTATACCAACCCCGATGTGGTAGGTGTGGAAATCGGTGGCGCACTGAAGAATGTCATTGCTTTAGGCGCGGGAATTTGCGAAGGATTAGGCCTCGGTGATAATGCAAGAGCCGCCCTCATGACAAGAGGCATTATAGAGATTATGGGCCTTGGGCTTAAGATGGGTGCTAAGGGTGAGACCTTCTTAGGGCTTGCCGGTGTCGGTGACTTAATCGTTACTTGTACCAGTCCCCATAGTCGCAACAAAAAAGCAGGTCTTAGAATCGGTAGAGGTGAATCGGTGTCGGAAGCGGCTTCGGGGAATATGGTGGTCGAAGGAATCCGAACAACGATTGCCGCCTACGAATTAGGCCAAAAGTACCAAGTAGACCTTCCCATCACAGAAGCCATCTATGAAGTGGTACAAAACCACATGACACCAGAAGACATGGTCAAAAGTCTCATGGAGCGGGAAAAAACACAAGAAATAAAATATACTTTTCATAAATTTTAAGAAAAAAAATAAAAAGGAGACCAAAAATGACACCAAAACAACATAAACAACTTACGACACTTATCACCATTGTCAGTTGCGGAGCACTACTCATCTTAGGCGGATATGGTATTTATGCGCTGGGTATCGTGATGAGTACCTACGGCGATACCATGCAGGCGTTAGTGTATTTGTCCACTTACTTAGGAGCAGGAATCATGATTTTTACCATTGGTATGATTGCCATTGCCGTTCTTAGGAATCAGCAAAGAATGATTTCCATCATGAAAGGCGAAGAAGATGAAGAATTAGAAGCCCTAATGACGGAGTTAAGTGGCGCCAATGAAGGTTCATTCGATATGACAGAGATGGAAACCACCCTTAGTCAAAAATTGGAAGAAACGGAATAAAAACCCTACAAATATGTGACTAAACAGAATACAAAAAAAGCCCCTATCAAAGATGATTTGGTAGGGGTTTTGTGATAAAAAAGAGATTTCGTCAGCCTATTTTCCTTTACACCTGTAGCAAAAAATGGTTAAATAAATATATAAATTGCACCTACCCTTATATGGTTGATACAGTGATCATTAAGAGATCAAGTATCCCATCATCAACAAAAAGGAGCCATAATATTGAAAAACTTTATAGACGTAAAAGATGTAAAAAAAACATATACCATGGGCGATATTACCATCCATGCCCTAAATGGCGTTACTTTCTCCATCCCTAAGGGCAGTTTTACCATTATTGCGGGAGCCAGTGGCGCCGGCAAAAGTACAATGCTGAATCTCCTAGGAGGTATGGATCAGCTCACTGAAGGTTCTTTCTATGTAGATGGGGAAGAAGTCAGTCAAATGAACGATAAAAAAATGACGACGTATCGCCGCAATGACGTGGGGTTTGTTTTTCAGTTTTATAACTTAGTGCCAAACCTTACGGCTTTAGAGAACGTGGAGCTGGCAACAGAAAT
>CAYJGI010000087.1:0-3351 GCA_964369705.1 uncultured bacterium | reverse complement strand
AATCCTCAAGAAGTGTTAACACAAGTAGGATTATCGGAGCGTCTACATAATTTTCCCGCACAGCTTTCCGGGGGCGAGCAGCAACGGGTGGCCATTGCAAGAGCCCTGGCAAAAAACCCAAAACTCCTCTTATGTGACGAACCCACCGGTGCCCTTGATTATCAGACAGGCAAAACCATCTTAAAATTACTGCAAGATATGAGCATCGAGCGGGGAATGACCGTCATCGTCGTTACCCATAATTTAAGCATTGCCCCCATGGGCAATCAAATCATCAGAATGAAAAATGGGCAGATTGAAAGCATTACCACGAACGACAATCCAACACCCATCGAAAGGATAGATTGGTAATGAAATCCCTTTTAAAAGATGGTTTTCGCAGTATTAAAAAATCCATGGGACGTTTTATTGCCATCACTTGTATCGTCGCCCTGGGTAGCTCCTTCTTCATTGGTGTGCGCTCTGCTGCTCCCGATATGAGGGCAAGCACCAATGAGTACATCAAAGAGACGGCAATGATGGATTTTCAAGTTTTGTCTACTTTAGGCTTTGATGAAGGCGATGTAGATGCCTTAAGAGACATGGAAGAAGTGAAAGATGCAGCGGGCTCTTATTCGGTGGATTTATGGACAGATGTCGAAGATAAGAGTCGAGTCGTGCGAATGATGAGCCTACATAAAGATGGCGATAAAATCATCAACGAGCCCTATATCAAAGAAGGTAGACTTCCCGAAAAAAGCGGAGAGTGTATCATTATAGAGGGCGCTTATCAACATGAAGTTTTTCAGATAGGGAGTACCATTACCCTTTTTTCTAACAATGACGATGATGTATACGAGTCTTTAAGCACGGCAGAATTTACCATTGTTGGCATCGCTTCAAGCCCTTTACACATGACATTTGACTTAGGGACAACGGATTTAGGCGCAGGCCAGGTAGAAGTCATGATACAGGCTTTGGCGGAGGATTTTGTGATGGATCGCTATACGGCGATTTATTTAACGGCCAGTGGTACAGAGGGCTTATTCAGTATGGGCGAAGAATATGAAGATCACATCGATGCCTTCGTTGAGACTTTAGAACCATCGGTTGTAGATATGGCGGAAAGTACCTACGAAGAGATGGTCAATGAAGCGGAAGAAGAATTAAATGACGGTATAGAAGAATACGAAGATGCGGTGAGAGAAGTTCAGGAAGAATTCTCGAAGGCAGAGGAAGACCTTGAAGATGTAAAAGCAGAAATCGATCAAGGCCATAGAGATTTAGATACAGCAGCGCAAACGTTAAGGGATGAAGAAGAAAAGGCAGAGGCGCTTTTTAGTGATAGTGAAAGCGAAATCAATGAAGGTAAAGTCGCCATTGAAGAAGGCCGATTGGCCCTCACGGCAGAAATCGAAAAAGCAAAAGAATTAGGCTACTACGAAATGCAAAAAGAAGCCTTTGATCAACAAGAAAAAGAACTGGAAGCATCCCTCCTTCTTCTAATAGAAAACGAAAACCGCCTGACAGAAGAAAAAACGGCGGCAGCCCTGGGTTTTGAAGAGGCATGGGAGGAAATCGCAAAAAACAGGCAAGACCTTGAAGAAGGGGAAGAGGCCTACGAAGAAGGCCTTATAGAACTGGAAGAAAATAGGCTGGAAGCAGACGAAGAACTCCGTGAAGCGGCGGCGGACATCGAAGAAGCCAGAGAAAAAATTGCAGACATCCCAGAGGGTGAAGGATTTCTTCTGACCCGTAGCATGAATCAAGGCTACTACGATGTAACCAGTAATGCCGATAAAATCGAAGCCATTTCTACGGTTTTCCCTTTATTATTTATTATTGTGGCACTACTCATTAGCCTTACTTCTATGAGCCGTATGGTAGAAGAGGAGAGGGGCTTTATCGGTACAGTAAAGGGGCTTGGGTATAGCAAAAGACGGGTGATGACGAAGTTTATTCTCTATACTTTCTTGGCCACTTGTATTGGCGGTACCGCTGGGTTTTTTGTTGGATTCTATTTCTTTCCGTATTTTATTATGAATGCCTATTCTATTATGGTCAATGTCCCCATTATGGTTTTTGAGATTGATGTGATGATGGCCATTGTTGCCATCTTTGGGATGATGGCTCTGACCTGTGGCAGTGCTCTTTTTGTAGGATACAAGGAGTTTTCCGCTCCTGTGGCCACACTAATGAGACCGAAGGCACCGAAGGCAGGAAAAACGATTCTTTTAGAGCGAATCCCTTTTGTATGGAAACGTCTGAAATTCACGTATAAAGTTACTGCAAGGAATTTGTTTCGCTATAAATTACGCTTCTTAATGACGCTCCTTGGCGTAATGGGTTGCACGGCTCTCCTCCTTACCGGATTTGGTTTGTATGATGGTGTAGCCACCATTGTTGATCGACAGTTTGGCGATATCTTTACTTATGAGCTGTCGGCATCGTTAAAATCAAATGCCACACAAGAAGAAATAGCAGTGATGCAAGATACCCTACAAAGCCAAAAAGACTTTGATGGATCTTTAATGATGCTATCGCAAAACATCGATGCCAAAGGCGTATACGAAGAAGGCGCCATCTTATCGGTCCCTTTAGAAGAAGATAAATTCAGCACTTTTATTAGCCTTAGGGATAGTAAGACGAAAGAAACCATTGATTTTCCCATGGAAGGCGTCGTAATTACAGAGAAGTTATCCACCTTATTAGGTGTAGCCGTAGGCGATACGATTGAAATCACACTGGAAAACAAAACCATTTCATCGGAAGTCACTGCCATAGCGGAAAACTACGTATTCCACTACGTCTATATGTCGGAAGAAGCGTATACTTCTTTCTTTGAAGAACCTTTAGCCAATGTCATGCATATCAAACTAACGGAGCCCACTTTAGAAAAAGAAGAAAACTACTTTAGCTTACTGAACGAACAAGATGCCGTTGCCAGTGTTCAGCTCATGTCTACCAGTAGGAGTAGTTTTGATACCAGTATAGAGACGATTTTTAGCGTTATCTGGGTCCTCATTATCAGCGCGGGACTTCTGAGCTTTATCGTTCTTTATACCCTAACGAATGTCAATGTCAATGAGCGTATGAGAGAAATTGCAACCATCAAAGTTTTAGGGTTTTATAAGAAAGAATCGGCTCTTTATATCTTTAGAGAAAACTTTATCTTAAGCCTCTTTGGCATGGTTTTGGGCCTTTTTGCAGGGATTCCGTTAAGTCGTTTTATTGTTAGTACGGCAGAGATTGAAATGGTCATGTTTTATAAGCATATTTCTCCCTTCAGTTTTGTGATGGCGGGACTGCTTACCGTGCGGTTTGCTTTGTTATCAAACCTTGCCATGATAAAAAAAATCACTGATATTCATA
>CAYJGI010000086.1:296-5812 GCA_964369705.1 uncultured bacterium | reverse complement strand
TCGTACTCAATCTCCATGCCGTTCACCATCATCGTTGCATCATCAATGGTGAGCGTGAGGCTGAGGACGCCTTTTTCGATGGTGGTGGTGCGAGTGGCTTCATCCCATGTGACTTCTGCCCCTAAGGCTTCTGTCACGAAGCGTACCGGTACCATGACCCTACCGTCGGTATTAAGGAAGGCTTTTTGATCGGGGAAGACGATGAGCTCGTCATTGACGTAAACGGTGACCATGCTTTCGCCTTTTTCGAAGCTATAATAAAGCTTCTTGCCATTTACTTGAATCTTAGGAATCACGGTAAAACCATCTTTGACCGTTGCCATGGTGAGGTATCTTACGCCACCGATGGTTTCGTTATGGAAGACATTGCCTTCCGTTACGACGAAGACGTCGGCACCGGTTTTGTCGGTATAAGCCTCAAGGGTATCCATGAAGAGCTCTTTCTCTTTGGTATCACCAAAGGCGGAGACTTCTTTATCTAAGAAAATAAGAAGAGGCTTTGTATTGTTTTCCGTGAGTTCCATTAATCTCGTCCACTGGGAAGCATCGGCACTTCTAAGGCCCGAGGATCCTACATCGAAGGAAAGAATGGATACATAAGTCCCCAGGGCTGATTTTTGTGTACCGCCAAAGGCAAAGGAGAGGACTTTCTTTTGAAGGGAAGAAGTGAGGTCTAAAGACGCATCGCTTACGATGGTGGTGGCATTCTGAAAAGCCGTCTTTAATGTACCGGTGCTATAGCCTGCATACGTCTCATCAAAGAGTAGCAATAAAGTCTGATTCGCCTTTGAAAGGGATTGCGCTCGATCATCGGCCATGGCCGTCTCATAGCTTAAGAGAGACGTATCATACCCTGCGGTAGAAATACTGTGTAGATTACTGAAGTAAAGGACACCGCTGTTCGTCACTTCTTCGCCGGTCTCTACGATGTAGATTTGTTTGATGCGATAATCGCCTTCGGGGATTTCTGCCGAAAGCGTTTTAAACCCAACAAAATCAATACTCCTCGCAAGGTCTACAGTGACTTCCTTTCCTGCACTATCTACGAGGGTCATTCGTAGCCAGTTACCACCGCCATCGCCATAGACATCGACGTACACACGGTCACTCCCTTTGGGGACGGTAATGGGCGTATCGAATTTCATATAAAAAGCACGGGTACCGCTACCCTGTGAAAAATCGTACTGCAAAGCCAGTGTATTCTTACCGTCCATATACATGGGGTATAGTCCGCCGTATAAGCCAAGAGGACTTGTGGCATAACTCTTATTATAAGAAGACGAAAGATCGTCTAAAGCGATTTTGCCCATTTCTACGTTAATTAGGACCACGGAAGAAGCATTGCCGTATCGAACCACAAGGCCACCACTGGCAGAAGTCATGCCGGCGGTGAAGGTGCCATTTACCATACTTCCCACGCCGTTCAATACTTCGATACTGGCGTGAAGGGGATTGAGCTTGGCCATATCACCCTTTTGATCGATGGCGTAGATTTCGAGGGCTGTCGATTCTCCCTTGGAGAGAGAAATCTCGCCGGGGGTTACGGTGAGGCCTGCCGCCGTATCAATGACGTTGATTTGTACGGAAGCCGACACGCCGCCAACTTTAGCCGTAATCGTTGTGAGGCCCGATTTAGAAGGGGTCCAACTATTACCGCTGAAAGTACCGTTACTGCCACTGGCGCTATAGGTAACCGTCTGTCCTAAGACATTCACACTATTCATATAACCATCAAAGCCCGATACGGTGAAAGTCACGGTACCGCCTTTGTACGTCGTAGATTCGCTGGGGGTGAGGGCAATGGAAGCAAGGCTTCCTTGAGGCGCATTCTGAAAAACGGCAATACCGTTCACAATGCCACGGGACGAAGATAAGACTGATTCTAATTGGCCGGAAGAAGGCATCTTCGCTACCATGGAAGAACTACCGCCACCGTCGAGGTTCAGTGCATTATAGCATCCAATTTCAAGGAGAATCGTGGCAAATTCCTTCTGGGTGAGGCCCGGTGTGTACGTCTTGCGACCGTCTGCCGTGACGAGGTATAGCGTTTTGTTGTCTTTGGAGTAGCCAATGGCTGTACGCTGGCTATCCCCTGTGATATTGTGGCTGAAAGTAGCGGGGATGGCGCCGTTCTGGATGAGGATCGCACCTCCCGAGAGGGCCGTCTTTATGGAATCCATATTGGGGCCGTAGGAGAGCGTAACGGTGGCCGGACCATAGAGGGAGAAGTTGTTTTTGAGGAAATCTCCGCCGGGGCCTGCGCCCATGAGGACATAGCCATTCTGAGGAATGGGCGAGGAAAGTCCTTCTGTAATAGAAGTGACGCTACCGTTTTCCACGGTGATGAAGGTAGTAAGGGGCTGATTCTCCACAATGGGTGTTACGCTACCGAAGTGGTGATCGTACCCGTACACAGACGTAAAACCGCCGGGAATTTTATTAAAGGCCACGATAGGTGTTGTGGCACCACTTCCCGATGTGAGGGTTCCTTGGTACGTCATCTGGGTAAGAAGAGGAAGATTTTCTTCTGTAATCACAAAAGAGCTCATATTGGTACGATTGCTGGGAGAAGAAATCAATTCGCCCCCAGAGACTTGACCGCCTATGGGACTTGACACCTCGTCCATAATAAAGAAGTCGCCATTAATGGCGGCTAAGGCATTGTTGTTTTGGGCAATGGTGAGGAGGTTTTCCCTAGTGGACAAGCCTTCCGGATTCTGTATTGTATCAATGCTTAAGTGGGAGGCCGTAAGATCTATCTTTAAGATGTCGACTTCCACCCATCCCGAGGAGAGAAAATACGTTTTTTGTTCTAATGTCACGCCCTTTGTTAGCGTCTCACTGGTCGTGTCACTGTAGATGGGTTTTTCGTCTAAGCCGTGAAGGAGCAGTGGCATACTAAAGAGGAGTAAAGCAAGGAATAAAGCCATGGTTTTTTTCATTTTTTTTATTTCCTTTCCCTTAAATAATCTTGATTTTAATTTGTTTTGAAGCTTTTATATCTTGTTAACAGTATAACATAATTTCCCCGAAAAAGACGTATGTTTTAATTGAATTTTTTGTTAAATTTTAGCATATTTGTACATAAATAATATTTTTTTTGTGTATTCTTACGATTTTATGAGTATAAAGAAAAAACATAAAAACACTGCGTTTATTAGCGAAAAAAACAAGTAATAGAAAGGGTTCTGGCTTGTGGAAGATATGCACTCACAGGAAAGCACCCTTCTCTGTGGATAAAAAAACAAAGTTATCCACAGGTTATCCCCAGAATGTGTATAACATAAATGATAAAAAGAAAATCCAACGGCAAAAGCTGTTTCAAGTCGGTATAAACATCTTTTGTTTTTCATGAAACTATGATAAAATAATAGAGATTTACTTTAGAATAACCATACTGAAAGACAATGAAGAAAGGAGTGGTTTAATGGAGTACCGCTCTTTATACAGAGCCTATAGGCCGAAGAATTTTTCGTCGGTGGTCGGTCAAGAGCACGTTACGACGACATTACAAAATGCTCTAAGGGATCACAAGTTAAGCCATGCCTATCTTTTTACCGGGATTAGAGGGACGGGAAAGACCTCCCTGGCCAAGATCTTATCCAAGGCCGTCAATTGTAAAAACCCCTTAGATACGGAGCCATGCAACCAATGTTCTAATTGCATTGCCATCGATGAAGGCCACATGATGGACGTTTTTGAGATTGATGCCGCCAGCAATCGTGGCATTGACGAAATCAGAGACCTCAGGGAAAACACGAGATATCTCCCTGCCCAAGGCAATAAAAAAGTATACATCATCGACGAAGTTCATATGTTAACCAATGAAGCTTTTAATGCATTACTCAAAACTCTGGAAGAGCCACCGAGCCACGTGCTTTTTTTATTGGCGACGACGGACCCCGGTAAGCTTCCTGCCACGATTTTATCGAGGTGTCAGCGTTTTGACCTTAAGAGGATTCAGAGGGAAGACATGGAGCGCTACATCTTAGCCATCTTAGAGGAAGAGGCCATCGCCATCGATGAAGATGCCCTCCACATGATTACCATAGAGGCCAGAGGCGCCATGCGAGATGCCCTCACCATGGTGGATCAATGTATGGTCTTTGCGGAAGGCACCATTACCAAACAAGAAGTCCTACTGCTCCTTGGAAAATCCTCCGATGATGAGATGCTCTCCCTGGCCACAGCCATAGAGCATAAGAACTTTAAACAAGTGATGACGTTAGTGGAAGAGGGATACCAAAAGGGCAATATGCCCCAAAACCTCTTGCAACAGCTTCTTGTTTTTTATCGTAATTTATTGTTTTATAAAAACGACCTGGAGACAACGGCCCTCCACTTGATGGATGAAGGAACGAAGGCCGGGTTTTGTACCCTTGCGGCTGAACTAAAGACGGAAGACCTCCTCTTTACACTGACACTACTCTCCTCCTCGGAGCAATCCCTTCGCTATGCAGACAATGGAGAGCTTCACTTGGAGACGGTTCTCATTCAGCTCATGGCGCCAAACCATCTGGAGACCCTCTTAGCCTTAGGAAGGCGAGTGAGCGACTTAGAGAAAGCACTATCAAAAGCCCACTTGCAAGCACCCCCAGGGAGCGCCCCCTCCATACCACCACTGAAAGAAGATGAGATTCCCTTCGAAACAACGAAAAAAAATCCCCTCTTACAGCGGGAGAAGATGGTCACAACGACAATGGAAACAGGCATTACACCACCTCCCACGGAAGGCAAAGAAGAAGTTGCCTTAGAAGCCTCGTGGCTACAGATCCTCGGAGAATTAAAAAAAGACCACCGCGCTATGTCCCTTCGCATCTATAAAGAAGGCCTTGTAGCCAAAAAATACAAAGAAGACACCGTCTACTTTACCGTGACAGGGAGCGAGGAGCGAGGAGCGGCGATTCTTAACGATGATACCGTCATAAAAGCCCTATCTAAGGCCATCGCCACGGTGATGAAACTTCCAAAGAAGGTTTATCGTTTACGTTTTTTAAAGGAAGAAAGACGCAACAACACCGAACCTCAAGGATTGACAGTGGAAGATGTGACTGAAAAAATCGGCACACTTTTCCCCGATACCTTAGTAGAAATCATACAAAAAGACAAAAACCCAAAAGGAGAATAAACATGGGCGCAAACATTCAAAAACTAATGAAACAAGCACAACAAATGCAAGCAAAAATGGCAAAACTACAGGCAGAATTAGAAGAAAGAACTTTAGAAGCTTCCGCAGGTGGCGGTATGGTTACAGTAACCGTCAATGGCAAAAAAGAGCTTCTTGACATCGTCATCCAAAAAGAAGCGGTAGATCCAGACGATGTAGAGATGCTACAAGACCTTGTAATGGCCGCCGTCAATCAAGCACTGACAGAGATGGACGAATTCGTCAATAGCGAGATGGCTAAAGTCACAGGCGGTATGAAACTTCCCGGAATGTAATTCCTATGAGAAGTAATCCAAAATCCTTCGAAAAACTGGGCTACGAGCTTTCAAAACTCCCGGGGATCGGGCCA
>CAYJGI010000086.1:0-286 GCA_964369705.1 uncultured bacterium | reverse complement strand
GGCAAAATCCATCGTAGAAGCCAAAGAAAAAATCAAATCCTGCGAAATCTGCTACCATATTACCGAAGAAGCACAATGCGAAATCTGTAAAAGTGAGCGGGATACGTCGGTGATTTGCGTCGTTAAAGACGCCAAAGACGTCATAGCCATGGAAAAAACAGGCGCCTTTAAAGGCCGATACCATGTACTGCAAGGCAAGATCTCGCCCATGGAAGGCATAGGTCCAGAGGATTTGACGATCCACGCCCTCTTAAAACGGCTAGAATCCCACGAAGAAGTGAAAGAA
>CAYJGI010000085.1:0-5849 GCA_964369705.1 uncultured bacterium | reverse complement strand
ACCATAAAGACAATGCAAAACCTTTTACCCGCTACAGTATGGACTATGTGGCCTATACATATGATCAAAGCGTCTACAGCTTTGTTTTTACGCTATTTGAAGAAGATGAAGAAGGCAACCAGGTCCACGAAGGCACCATGACCGTTGTTTATGATGTAGAAGAAGAAATCTTCTTAGAAGTGGAAGACTTATTTGATCCTTCCTCTTATTTCCTTAATCGCTTGGCAGAGGAGACTATTTATCAAGATGGTATCTTAGGAAAATTCACCCATGAGGAAGTGGGCGGCGCCTTCTATCAACATCCTGAGCTTAGCCAGTCCTTCGCCATATCAAGGGATGATATTTATTTCTATGTGGATACTAGTTTAATCAGTGAAGAATTAAAGGGAACCATAAGGCTTCAATTCTCCTACGATGTACTTCTCCCCACCATCATAGATGGCAATTTAAAAAAATGGGCCGACAGTGCTATCTTAAGAATTGAAGAAGAGACCAGTGTCAAAACGGTGGTCGATACGACGCCAAAGACGTATACCGAGTACGACAAAAAACCAATCGCCCTTACCTTTGATGATGGTCCTCACGTGACGTATACCGTTGAGATTTTAGATATTCTCAAAAAATACGACGCTAAAGCCACTTTCTTCGTACTGGGCTCAAGAATCAATAACAAAACAATCCCCATCCTGGAAAGAATGGTAATAGACGGTCATACCGTTGCCATTCACTCCATGTACCACGATGATTATACCGATCTTTCTATTCAGGCTATGCTGGCTGATCTACAAGCATCATCCAATATTATCGAAAGTGCTACCGGTATTACACCGACATTGATGAGACCGCCTTATGGTGCCATGACGAAGAATAGACAAGAGCGTATTGGCGAAGCCATCATTATGTGGTCCATTGATACCAGGGACTGGCAAAACAGAGATCCCCACAAGATGATGAGCATCGTCGATGAGCATATCGATGAAGGCGAAATCATTTTAATGCATGATATTAGAGAGCCTACGGTAGAAGGTGTAGAAATGCTTTTTGCAAAGTATAGCTTAGAATATGAGTTTGTTACCGTAGACGAATTGGCGCTTCTTAATGGCTATGACTTGCAAGGTGGCGTGAAGTACAGATCCCTTGAGCCTTAAAAGACAAGAGATTCCATAGGCTTTAACGTCATAATAATGATATAAAAATACTCAACAAAAGCCCCGTATTTAGATACGGGGCTTTTCTTTGTGATAGATAGATATTAAGGCCTTCTTTTTCTTTGTGATGAGGTGTCGTACAGGTGGCCCGCTTTTTTGACATGGGGGGCGAGGATCAGAAGCGCCAGGAGATTTGGGATGACGATAAAGCCATTCATAAGATCTGCCAGCTGAAAAACCCTCTCTGTGGACATGGTGGCGCTGATGGCAATGGCAATACTCACCATAAGAGCAAACGGTCCTGTGGCCGCATGGCCAAAGAGAAACTTGACATTCTGAACACCGAAGAAGAACCACCCGACAATAGAGGTAATGGCAAAGAAGAAGATAGAAACAGCAATAAAGAGCGTGCCAAAATCACCAAAGGTATTATAAAAAGCCATTTGAGCCATCTCTATGCCATCGTAGGGAACATTCACAATGGGGATCGTGGTAAGAATGACAAGGGCTGTCAACGTGAGAATTACAAAACTATCGATAAAGACGCCAAGCATGGCAATCTCTCCTTGCTCTGCGGGGTATTTTACTTCGGCAACACCATGGGCATGGGGCGTGCTTCCCATGCCGGCTTCATTACTAAAGAGGCCCCTGGCGATACCGTATCGCAAGGCATCTCTAATACCCACGCCTAAAGCACCGCCTAGGAGTGCATCGGGGGAGAGGGCGCCTACAAAAATCATACGAAAGGCTGGGAGGATGTTTTCTACATGTAGAAGGATAATGACGATGGAAGCCAACACAAAAATCCCTGCCATAGGGGGGACGATTCTTTCTGTCAGCTTAGCAATTCTCTTCGTTCCACCTAAGAAGATGGATAAACAAAGAATAGCCAATAAAACACCCAGAATGGGAGAGGGAATGTCAATAATCTCTCTAAAAGCCACGGAGATAGCGCTCCCTTGTACCATATTCCCACAAAAAGTCAAAGCGAAGATAACTAGGAGGGCGAAGATCTTGGACAATGCTGTACCAAACTTACCGGGGAAAGCTTTTTTGATATAATAGACGGGACCGGCTAAGGTTTCTTTTTTTGTTTTTACTTTTGTCAGTTGTGATAATGTGGCTTCGGCATAGATGGTTGCCATTCCAAAAAAACTGGACACCCACATCCAAAAAATCGACCCGGGACCACCAAGGAGTATGGCTGATGCAGCGCCTGCTAAGTTACCGGTGCCCACTTGAGCTGCCATGGCAGTCGTGAGACCTTGTAAGGGAGAGATGCCTTTTTCGCTGGTTTTGTTTTTTTTGAGGGTATTAAAAATCGTCATGACCATGGGGCCAAAACGGCGAATCTGAACAAACCGCAATACCACAGTAAAATAAATGCCAACACCAAGTAACAAAAAAAGGAGTAGCCCATTCCATAAAAAGTCATTTAAATGTGCAACCAGTGCCATCATGAACCGCCTTTCTTTTCTTAAGATTTATTCATTCTTAACGCACCATTCATTGGAATCACTCATAAAATACAGTAAGCTACAAAAACGGGGGCATACCATGAAAAAAACAGTGATGATCATAGGTGGAGATCGGCGTATGATTTATGCCATGGATTATTTTGTAGAAGCCGGTTACCACGTAAAGGCACTTGGTTTTGATGATGTTACTTTACGGGAAGAAATCAAAAAAATAAAGATGGATCAATTAACCCACGAAAACATGATTGTAAGCGGGATTCCTATGAGTAAAGACGGAGAAACCCTCTATGCCCCCTTACAACAAAAAGCCATTTATTTAAAAGATTTAGAGGTGCAGGGTGACACCTACTACTTGAGTATGGCACCAAAGTCGTACAAAGAGGTAGATAGCGCCTATGATCCACTGGAGAACCAATGCTTTATTGAACAGAACGCCATCCCAACCGCCGAAGGCACCATTAAAGAATGGCTATTACTAACGGATCGGCAGTTATACGGTCAGAAGGCGCTGGTTCTTGGTTTTGGTACCGTGGCAAAAGCCCTGGCATTAAGGCTTAAGGGTCTTGGCGTAGAAGTCACCATCATGGCAAGGCGAGAGGAAGTCAGGGAAGAAGCCAAAATCACGGGATATGGAAGCGTAAGCTTAGAAGATTTCAAGACAATATTAGACCGTTTTGATGCCATCTTTAATACGGTGCCCCATCCATTATTCTGTGAAAAAGACCTAAAAAAAATCAATCCTTCGGCAGTGCTACTGGATATTTCCAGTCCGCCTTATAGTTTTGATTTAGATGTGGCACTGGCGTGCTCTTTAAAAGCCAAAATTTTACCGGGTATTCCTGCTAAATATGTACCCAAAACAGCGGGAGAGATCTTAGCAATGACGATTCTATCATTAGAGGAGGGGAACGATTGAAAGTCAAAGACAAAAAAATTGGATTTTGTATCACCGGTTCCTTTTGCACATTAAATGCAACCATGCCCCTCATGGAAGCTTTAGTGAGTCAAGGTGCAGAGGTGGTACCGATTATTACAGAGAGTGTATTATGGTTTGATACCAAGTTTGGCAAAGCCAAAGATTGGTCGAATAGAATCACAGAAATCACCGGTAAAAAACCCCTCACCACCATCGTAGGCGTTGAGCCCATCGGGCCAAACAACGACTTAGATTTATTAGTGGTGGTCCCTTGCACGGGAAATACTTTAGGGAAGCTTTCCGGGGGGATTACAGACAATGCTGTCACCATGGCGGTAAAAGCCCACATGCGTAATCTAAAACCCATCGTCATCGGCGTAAGTACCAATGATGGTTTATCGGGAAGCATCAAAAATATTGCCGACTTAATCACAAGGAAGAATGTTTATTTTATTCCTTTTTATCAAGATGCACCAAAGGCAAAACCCAATTCTTTAATGTTTCAACCGGAGTTATTCTTACCGACTATAGAGCTTTCTTTGGAAGGAAGACAAATCGAGCCGGTTCTCTGGCAACGGTAAAAAACAGATGTTCATCATCTGTTTTTTATTTTACTTGAAATTACTTGGGTGATAGTTCATAATACAATAGTGAGGTGAATTATATGCTAACAATTAAACAATTAACAAAAAAGTACGGCAAAGTAACGGCTGTACAAGATCTGAATTTAGAAATCGGAGCCGGCCAAGTGGCCGTCATGCTGGGACCTAACGGTGCCGGTAAATCAACGACGATTAAGTGTATTGCAGGACTCCTTCGCTTTCAAGGCGAGATTACCATTGCAGGCACTTACAATAAGTCACAAGAAGCTAAAAGAGCCTTTAGTTATGTACCGGAGACGCCGGCACTCTACCCAAGTCTTACGGTAAAAGAACACGTAGATTTTATTGCAAAAGCCTACGAACTGGATGATACTTACATACAAAGGGCAGAACAAATCTTCGAAAGACTGGATCTTGCCGACAAAAAAGATAAACTGGGCAAAGATTTAAGCAAAGGGATGCAGCAAAAAGTCAGTATTGCCTGTGGCCTGATTACGGTACCAAAAGTGATTTTGTTCGACGAACCCTTCATCGGTCTTGACCCTAAGGCAATCCGTGAGCTGAAGCTTATGATCGAAGAACTAAAAGCCCAGGGGTCTACCATCTTAATCAGTACCCATATTATTGATACCATTGAAGAATTGTGGGATCGCATCGTTATTATTGCCAAGGGCGAAACCATCGTCAATTATGATAGAGAGATGCTTGAGGCATCGGGTAAGTCGGTAGAACAACTATTCTTTGATTCCACTTCGGAAGAAGCCATCACCATGGATTCGGTGGTAGGAGTAGAAGAATAATGGGCGCACTCACTTATATACTGAAAAGAAGCTTAATCAATCAGATCAAAGTGGCGGCGAAGAAGCCCCTTCTTTTGATTGGATATATCGTGGCTGCAGCGTTTTTTATCGGTGTGATTGTGATGAGTTTTGTGATGCCGAGCAACATGGTAAGTAACGCCGACGGAAGGATTCTTTCCAGTATTATCTTCGGATTACTTTACTTGTACATGGGTTATGCACTATACTCGGGTTTGGTTAGGGGAGAGACCCTCTTTCGATCTCCCGACGTGAATCTTCTTTTTACGGGACCGATCTCTTCCAGTAAAATTTTGATTTATGGTTTTGTGAAGCAGATGGGGCAACTTCTATTAATGATTTTTGTCGTCTTTTGCCAAGTCCCCAATCTCAAAAACAACTTTACCATCCATGAGAATGCCCTTCTCTTTATTTCTGTGGCTTTTATCTTGATGGTACTCACCCTTCAGCCTATTGGTATGATGATTTATTCTTATACCAATCAATCTAAGAAGCGAAAGAATACAGCCAAATACCTACTGACGGCTATCATTGCCCTTCCTTTACTCTTCGTTTTGGGTTTTTATCTTTCTACAGGTAATGTAATGGACTCAATCTATACCGTTGTATTAAGCCCCCTATGGCAGTTTATTCCCATCATCGGCTTTGCTTTTATCACAGCCAATGCCGTAGTCGTAGGAATCTCCGTTACCACGTGGGTGATGGTGGCACTTAGCATATTCAGCATTGTCCTTTTTTTCAGATTGCTCCTTCGTATGGAAACCGACTATTATGAAGATGTACTGGTAGCCACAGACTATGTAGAATCGGTCTACGCCAGAAAGAAAGAAGGCAAAACCTTCGATAGCATGGTCAAAAAGAACCTCAAAGAAGAATCCAAAAGCTTA
>CAYJGI010000084.1:0-5957 GCA_964369705.1 uncultured bacterium | reverse complement strand
ATTGGCTTGTGGTCTTTTCTTTTATCGGCTTCACGGGATAGCTGAGAGATGGCTACTACGGGAATCTTCAGTTCTCTCGCTAAGTTTTTGAGTTCTTGACTGATTTTAGAAATCTCTTGCTGACGATTCTCCACTCTTCCTGTGACTTGAATTAGCTGTAAATAATCAATGAGCAGGATGGAGATGTCTTTTTCCATCTTCATGCGCCTTGCCTTTGACTTCAGTTCCATGAGGCTAATCCCCGGTGTGTCATCAATATAAATCGGTGCCGAAGATAAGGGTAGCATGGCTTCCGATAGGCGATCCCAATCTTCTTCCTTAAGGTCTCCCGTGCGAAAAGACTTCACATCTACTAAAGCTTCCGAGCAAAGAAGCCTTTGTGCCAATTGCTCCGACGCCATCTCCAAGGAAAAAATCCCGGCGCCAAAGCCTTTTAAGGCGGCGTTCGTCACCATGTTGAGGCCGAGGGAAGTTTTTCCCATGGCGGGACGGGCCGCTAAGATAATGAGGTCCGTATTCTGAAAACCGCCGGTAATGGCATCGAGGTCATTAAATACCGTGGGCACGCCGGTGAGCTTTCCTTTTTTCTTGTGGGCTTCATCGAGCTTTACAAGGGCTGCATCTAAGATGTCACCGATGGAGCGATAGTCTTTAAAACTACGCTTTTGGACGATATCAAAGACGGCTTGCTCACTCTTATCAAGGATCTCGTTGATATCATCGCTCCCCTCATAAGCCCATTGGCTCATATTGCCGGAGGCTTCGATCAGCTGCCTAAGAACCGACTTATCCCTTACAATACCGGCATAATAAAGGCCGTTGGTTGCCGTGGGCACGATCTCTGTCAGTTGTAAGAGATACTCGTTGCCACCGATTTTTGTTAAGATTTGTTGTTTTTTCAGTTCTTCCGATAGGGATACAAAATCAATAGGCAATCCCCGATCATTGAGATATAGTAAGGTCTCATAAATATGGCCATGATTTTCTACATAAAAATCCTGTTTTCTCAGCATTTGGGCAATCTTTGGGATCATTTCCCGATCGAGGATCATGGCGCCTAAGACCGATTGTTCTGCTTCCATAGAAAAAGGCGTAATAATGTGTTGCATATTGCATCCTTTCTTCCCTTCTTTCGTTGAGGGATGTTTCTTAATGGATTACTCTTCGTCTCGTCCCCTTAATCTTGTACCACGACATTGACTTTGAGTTTTGCCGCTACTTCGGGGTAGAGTTTTACTTCCACCGTATGAAGACCCACTACTTTGATGGTGTCTTTGACGATGATTTGTTTTTTGTCTAAGGTAATGCCTTCTGTCTTCTCTAAGACTTCTTGAATATCTTTATTGGTCACTGCACCAAAAAGCTTTCCACCGGCCCCTGCCGTCGTGGTGATGGTAATGGTTAAGGCATCGATTTTTTCTTTTTCTTTTAGGGCTGCTTCTTTTTCTAATTGTTTTTTTCTGGCTTCGTTTGCTTTTTTTGTTTCTGCTTCATTGAGGCTTCCCGCCGTTGCTTCCTTCGCCAGCCCCTTCGGTATCAAAAAATTACGGGCATATCCATCGCTGGTGTTGATGATATCCCCTTTTTTCCCTTGTCCTTTTACATCTTGTAATAAAATGACTTTCATTTTTTTATTCCTCCCTTTGGGTTTTTGGTTTATTTTTATGTCTTAAGTCCATGAGGCTATCGAAGATGCCCACATATAGGAATAGCGTACCAAGGGGTGTCATCATGAGTACAATAATCACGACTAAAGTAAAGCCCTTAGAAAATCGGCGGCTTCTTAAGAATTCGTAACACGTAATAATCCCGCCTAAAGTAAAGAGAACGCCCACCGCCGTTAAGACATTGAGGTAGAATGTGTATACACTCTCATTGCTGATTAAAAAATCATTGAGCACCATGGCCACCAGCATAAAACCTATGGCCAAATAAGCCCCCTTCTTCGGTATATAAAAATCAAGCAAGCGGGGAAACTTCGCCACTTCAATCTTAAAGCGCTTTAAAAGACCCTTCACAATCAAAAAATTAAAGGCCGACATGGTCATCGATGCGCCCACCAAGATAATGGGCAGAATCAGCGGGATAAAATCCAGCACCTCTGTATAGGATGCAATGATGGTTTCTACCATGGCAGCATCTTGTCCCACTAAGAGAAGGGTATCCCGTGTGGTTTCCACCATGGTCATCATCATCGTAAACATCTCTTCAATGGGATTAATGCCCATCACCCAAAGAGCCATGGCAAAATAAACGGCAATGGACAGCGCCGCCGCACCGGTGCCGATGGTCAGCGTTTTCAATCCGCTGTATCTATGATAAAAAGCGTACCCCATAGAGAGACCAATAATGACAAACCTTGCAACAATGCCGATACTCATGGGAAAAGGTACGAGAATGAGCAGAAGGAGCGATGATGCCACCGCTACTTTTACACCGGCGGAGGGGTTTATTCTCATCATGATAATGACAATGGGTACGGGGATAATAAAATAGCTCATCACATCGACGATGGGAATGAGGTTTCCCACAAAACCAAAAAAAACGGTAATCGCCACCATGGCCGCCATCTGTGTGAGGTTTTTTGTGGTATTCTTTGACTCAGGGTTTTGATTCATGGTGTGTCCGCCCTTCAATAGGTTCTATCCTATTTTATCACGTATCCCGAGTCAAAAAAAGGAAAACTTCTTTATTGCCTATGGTTTTCAACTTTTTTCCATGGAGTTCATGATGGATACAGAACATAAGAAAAAAAGCAAAGGATAAATATCCTTTGCTTTTTATACGAACAGTATTACGACTACTTGGCGTTGGTTGCCCAGATGTAGTTGATATCGTGGCCAACTGGATCGAAGGTTAGACCCTCTACCGTATTCGCTACGAGATAGTTTCTGCTACCAAAGTTAATTGGTGCAACAATAGACTCTTCCACGAGGATTTTTTCAGCTTCTGCTAATAAGTCCATACGTACAGCATTGTCCGGCTCAACTTTTGCTTCGGCACAGTAACCTGTGTAAGCTTCGTAAGCTGCTGTTTGAGTCTTGAATTGTGCGTGCTGGAAGTTACCTGTAGCGTCATAACCGTTTAGACCGCCGTATGGATCATCGTAGTCAGCACGGGCACCGGTGATGGTGATGTCGTACTTACCGGCACGGAAGTCTTCCCAACGGGTTTGACCGGGGATGATACCAATATCAATGGTGATATTAAGCTCTGCTAATACGTCTTGTGTATACTCAGCAAGCTGTCTTAAAGAAGTTGTATCACCTGTCATGAGGTAGATGTCGATGTTTTCTGTTTCGCTGAGACCTAATTCTGCTCTACCGGCTGCTGCAAGGGCTTTTGCTCTATCCACATCGGGAGAAGAAGAAATAAAGTCTAAAGGATATTGATCGGTGAATTTACCGCCGATACCGGAGATGGTATCAGGGACATAACGCATAGCAGGCATAGCTGCTCCGTTATAAACAGAAGCTACAAGTCCATCACGATCTAAGATCACGTTGATGGCTTCTCTCATGTTTTTGTTAGAAAGTACTGGGTGATCCAGCTTGAACATCATGAATGTGATGGCACCGTTAGATACTTGATTGAAATCTTCGTGGGTACCGTAAGTTGGTACCTGGTTTGGATCGATTTCTGCATAGTCTAACTCGCCTTGCTCAAATAATAAAGCTCTGGTATCACTTTGTGGAATCGTTACGAATTGAACTTCTTCTAAAGTGATGTTATCTGCATCCCAATATGTTTCATTCTTCTTAATGGTAACAGCTTCGTTTTGCTTCCACTCGGTGAATACGTAAGGACCGCAATATACGCTGCTCTCTGGGGTTGTACCGTATACTTCACCGGCGTCGGTGTAGTCGGTACGAATTGGTAAGAAACCGGACTTACTAACGTAAGATAGTAAGTAACCTACAGGATTGACTAAAGTCATTTGTAGTGTCTTTTCATCTAAAGCTTTGTAACCAACTTCACTAAAGTCGGTGATTTCGCCCTGATTAAAGGCAGTACCGTTCACGAAGAAGTCTACTAAGTAACCGTATACCGTTGGGAAATCCGGTGTACTTTGACGCTCTAAACCATCTACGTAGTGTTGAGCCGTTAGAGGCTCACCATCGGACCATACAAGGCCATCTCTTAAGTGGAATGTCCACACAAGACCATCATCTGACATTTCCCAGCTTTCTGCTGCTGCGGGGATTACTTCGCTCTCGTGGGTTCTTACGAGGGGCTCATAGATACCATAAAGGATATTGGTTACGGTGCTGGTGTAGAACTTGTTCTGATCCAGCGTCTCAGGATCCATGGCGTAACCGATTTTTAATACTTGTGGCTCATCCGGCTCAACGGGATCTACCACGTCGCCTTTGTTGTCATCGCCGTTAGGATCTTCGTCATCTCCGCCTGTAGAAGGAGTGGTACATCCTACAAGAAGAAGCATGAGCATCATCATTACAGCAAGTAACAGTGCAATACTCTTTTTCATTTTTACCTCCTGCGGCAATCTTCAATTGCCAAAAAATAAAATAGTCAACATTTTCATAGAAAAATGTCTGTACCTTCTATTTTAACATAGTGTAATTAAAAAGCAATAATAAAAAATAATCTTAATGAATGAATATTGATAACCGCATAAATTTAGATTATATTAATTTTTTTGTGTGATTGGCCAACAAAAAAAACGAGCCTATTCAGCTCGTTTTTAATTTAGTTTTTTGTTTAATCCATGATGTAAGGGATTAGAGAAATTTCTCTTGCTCTCTTAATGGCAACGGTCACATCACGTTGGTGCTTTGCACAAGTACCGGAAATACGTCTTGGTACAATCTTACCTCTCTCTGTGATGTATCTTTTAAGTTTGTTAATGTCTTTGTAATCTACAAATTCTGCCTTAGCAGCACAAAAAGCACAAACTTTTTTTCTTTTTACTCTACGTTTGTTTACCATTTTGGTAACCTCCTTTTCTAAAAGGGCATATCGTCTTCTGAAGGATAATCATCGAATAGATCGTTCTCATCAAAAGATGGTGAAGGCGATCCTCCTTCAGACTTCGTACGTCTGTCTAAAAACTGTACTTCTTCGGCAACGATTTCCGTCACATAGCGTTTGGTCCCTTGGTTATCTTCGTAATTTCTTACTTGGATACGGCCCACAACGCAGACTAAGCTGCCTTTACCAATATATTTTGAACAAAGCTCCGCCGTCTTTCCCCAGGCAACGATGTTGATAAAGTCTGTTTGCTTCTCGCCATCTTGTCCACGGAAGGTACGGTCTACCGCTAAAGCAAAATTAGCAGATTGGGTACCGGAGCGGGTAAATCTAGTGTCAACGTCTCTCGTTAATCTTCCTATTAATACGGCTTTATTCAAAAGTTACACCTTCTTCCTTTACGCTTCAGCTCTTACGAGTAAGTGTCTAAATACAGTATCGGAGATTCTGAATAGTCTGCAAAGCTCATCGACGGCATCAGAATTACAAGTCATGTTCATCAATACGTAGTATCCTTCGTTGAGTTTTTTCACTTCGTAGGATAACTTCTTTTTACCCCATTTTTCGATAGAAGTAACTTCGCCACCCATGGACTCGATTAGCGTTTTCCATTTTTCGGTGTCTTGCGTCATTTCTTCTTCTGTTAATGTGGGTCTGATGATGTAAAGGACTTCATACTTGTTCATTTACACGCACCTCCTTTGGTCTATGGCCAACCTCTTGCGGTTGGCAGGATGTATAGCTTTATAATTATATCAGCTTTGGTTTTTTTTTGCAATGCTTTTTATCAAAACTGCTGGTTTTTTTAAAACCAAACAAAGGTAGCCTTCGACCCTCTCCATAAAAGACAAACCGTGGACGCCGTCCACATCAGCAAACGTGGCCTTTGATCCACTTCACGAGGGTAAAACCATGGGGCCCTGCCCCAAACCCCAGCAAACGTGACGTTTGATTCATTCCACGAA
>CAYJGI010000083.1:0-5962 GCA_964369705.1 uncultured bacterium | reverse complement strand
TTTGCAAAATTTTGTAATCGTCGCACAGTATATAGAAGCGTTGCAAAAACTTAATATGTTGGACAAAGTGATTATCGAATAAAATGAGCATAATCTATATAAAAACAAACCGTCACTATCAAATTGATAGTGACGGTTTTCTTTTTTATTAACAGTTGCCCAATTGGCTTAGCTTTTTTTAATACCCTATGATTATAGCTTTAAGAGTCTTTCAGCATTCTTGTACATAACAAGCTCCATATTCGCCTTGTCTAAAGGTAAGGCTAACATCTGCTCTACAGATTGCTCTAAGGCTCTTACTGGGTATCCGCTACCAAAGATAGTACGGAATTTGAGCCATGTATTGGCGGCTTTGACGTAGTCTTCGGCGCCTGGCATATCAGGAATATACATATAGAAGTCTGGTAGTAGGTGTACGTTTTGGAACTGTAGGGCTACGCCTACTGCATCCATGGTGTGTGGCCAGCAAGCATGATTTAAGATGATGGGCATCTCAGGAAAACGTCTTGCAATAGGCTGGATGTGTTTTGGATGGCTATCATCTAAAGAAGGACCAACAAAAACATTGGCTGTGATTAAGCAAAGGGTTTTTAGCTCGTTGATTACTTCATAGATTTCCATGAGGCTCTCATCGCTAGGTGCCATAGGTGGCTCTGCCCAACCGGGCTCTAAGCAAATACCGCTCATGCCGTACTCAGTAATACATTTTCTGATTTCTTTAATGGCAGCTTTTGGATCTGTGGTGTTAACACCGGCAATACCGCGAAAACGGTCTGGATTGGTTTGGATTAAGTCAATGATATCTTCGTTAGGAATCGATCCGTAAGCGGGGGAAGCTTGACGGCCTTGGATAACAGATAAAGAAATACCGGCTCTATCCATTTCTTCCATACAAAGCTTCATGTCGCCTTTAAGAGCGCTTTCCATGTTGCCATGATTGTAGTTCAGTGGGCGAAGTTTTTCGTTTTCGATCCAGGTGTCTACAACAGGGAATAGAGATACGCAATCTAGGTATCCTTTATAAGGGGGACGCAGTCTAAAATCAATAATTTTCATCACAATTCTCCTTAAGTTTAGATTATATTTTATTCTATCGTGTATTATACAATAGTTTTACCCATTTGAAAACAGGAAAGAACCTTCACCATACAAAAGTGAAGGTTTTTCTTATAGTTATACCATAAAAAACGATACCGCAAAACCAACCACGGTAATAAAAATCCAAGAAAAAATACTAAGGGCGAAGGGTTTGATCCCTACGTTTTTCAGTTGAGCAAAACTGGTGCGAAGGCCAAGACCTGCCATGGCACAAGCAATCAGAATGTTGTTGATATCAAGGATCGTCGTATTGACGACCGGTGGAATAATGCCAAAGGAATTAATGACGACGATTCCGAAGAAGAAGATAACAAAATTAGGAATTCCTTTTTTGATCTTCTTTAAGATACTTACTTTCTCTTTTACTTCTGTGCCATCTGCTTCGTGCTTAGAAGTCAGCATAGAAAGTGCAAAGGTAAGAGGTACTAATAACAATACTCTTGTTAATTTGACTACACTACTTTGAGCACCGACACTGGCGCTAACCGATACGCCGGCACCTAATACTTGTGCCACTTCCGCTACGGTAACACCATTCCATAGAGCGTACATCTCCGGTGTTAGTGTTAGTAGGTAATATAGGGCGGGGTAAGCAATCATCGAGATGGTGCCTAAGACGGTAATCATGGCAATACCGCAAGTTACATCTTCTTCTTTGGCTTTTACTAAGGGTGAGGCGGCAGCAATGGCACTGGCACCGCAAATACTAAATCCCGAAGCAATGACTGCAGACATAGAGTGGGTCATTTTTAATTTTTTACCTAAAAAATAGGTCAGCGCAAAGGTCAGAGGACACACAATGAGGATTGTGATTAAGCCGCCAATTCCTACGCTTTGAATATCTGTTAAGCTTAAGCGAAATCCCATTAGCACAATGGTGAATTTCAGAAGTTGATTTCCGCAGTATTGAAATCCTTTAGATAGTTTTGGTGTTTTCGGTAATATTTGATGCATGATGAGACCTAAGATAATGGCAATCAGCATTGAGCTGATGCTAAGACCAAAGGGTTCGAGATCGTGAATCATAACCGATACTACACCAATAATGAGGGCTATTAAGGCGCCCGGTGCCAATTCTTTTATTCTTGTCATGTGTCTTTTACTCAACCTTTGTTTTTATTAAAAATTTAGAATACGTGCTGCATTTTGGTACAGTACTTTTTCCATATTTTCTTCAGAAATCGGAAGCTGCATGAATCTTTTTAATGTATCAATGGGATTCATAGGGAAAGCACTGGCATAGATGATGCGATCACTTAAGATGCTGTTGGCCGCTTCAATCACCGGCTGTGCACCGGGTAAGAATTGATAGATAGAAGCTTCAAGATATACGTTATCTCTGCGATAAGCAAGGGCAATGTATTCCGTTGGATTTGGGTATACACCGTGGGAAAGAACGATATTTAGGTTGGGGAAATCTTCAGCTACATAGTCCACTAAAGCAGGATCTGCCCAGCGACCTACAAGAGGACCCATGGTGAATACCACAACGGCGCCTAGTTCTTGTAGTTTTTCAAAAAGAGGATAGAGTACTTTATCGTTTGGATAAAGGCGGAAGGTGTCTAAGTCAATGGAAAGACCTTTGAGACCTAATTCTTTTACGGCTCTTTCTAATTCGCCTACGGCGTTTGGTTGAAAACGGGGATCTACACCGGCCATACCAAACATTCTGCCCTTTAAGGAAAGTACCATCCTCATTAAAGACTTGTCTTCCTAAGAAGTTTGCTTTGGTGATGCCGTTTTGATCAAGCTCAGCAAAATAATCCTCAAGTTTGCCTGGTTTTGGGAAGGGACAGCCAAATTTTCTTTCTAGGTAGTCTGTTGCACCGGGTGCTGAAAACAGTGCTAAATATTCTGCTGTGCTGGGACGGTTTCTAAAGTCGATTACTTTCATTTTTTTCTCCTTATGGTATGGATTTCGTTAATGATTCTGTGAAGTAAAAGAAAAAATTATAAAATGATACTTTTTTTTTAAGTTTCTCTTTATTTTCTTCAAAAGAAGTGATAAAATAACATTATATTTGGTATTATAATACAGAGAATCGATAAAATCAAATTATATATTTTTGTAAAGCGATAAAATATAATTATAAGGAGGAACTCACATTGATCGATGTTAAAATTATCACTTTTATGAACCTATCGAAGCACAAATCTTTTACAAAGACGGCCCGTGTTATGAACTTAACGCAGCCGGCAGTTACACAGCATATCCAATGGCTCGAAAACTACTACCAAGTACAATTAATTAATCGTAGCCAACGTAAAATCACGCTAACAGAAGAAGGTCTATTGTTACTGAAATATGCAGAAAAAATGGTAACGATCAATAACCAAGTCTTAAATCAGCTTCATAATAAGTCCAGTATTGTCAAAAAGTACAGCATCGGATGCTCTCTTACTATCGGTGAGTACGTGATTCCCCCGTTACTTCTCGATTACAAAATGCAGTACCCTAATATTGAGATCCTAATGCATGTAGAAAACACAGAAACCATTCTTTCTAAGATTGCCAGCGAAGAGATTATTCTCGGTTGCGTAGAAGGCGTCTTTGATCAAAAAAGATTCAAGTCACGGCAATTTATGACCGACGAGATTTTCCTCGTAGGTGCCGGCAATTCTCCCCTCGCCAATCGCGAATCGATCTCCCTTGACGAGCTGGAAGGCCTTAAGCTCATTATGCGTGAGAGTGGATCCGGTACGAGAAAATATTTTGACACCATCTTAAAAGAAAAAGGGTTCGAACTTGATCGCCTGAATATCTACATGGAAATCGGCAACTTAAATGCCATCAAATACTTAGTAAAAGCCAATCTCGGCTATACCATTTTGAGTAAGGGTGTTATGAAGCAAGAATTAGAAAGCGGAGAGCTTAAAATTATCCCTATCGAAAACTTTGAAATGAAGCGCGACTTTAGCTTTGTTTACTTAGATGCTGATTTTGAGCGTAATTTTATTGACCATTTCATGGATTTTTGCTACGACCATAACAGTTATTAATGGTTAGAAAGGACTTTTGGTGAAGAACAAAAAAACGTCACTGATTCTATTACTTTGTGGCCTCTTTTCTGTTATGGTTTTGAAAATTACTGCTTTTTTTCCTTATTTTGTTGAGTATTTCTATGCCCGTTTTTTGTATCAAAAAATCCTTTATCCTATTACCACTTTTATAAGAGTTCACCTTCGTTTTATAAACATTGGAGAACTCTTGTTTTATATGTTTTTTGTGATTGTTTTTTTTACAATGGCAAAAGGAATTCTAAAAGCCTTGAAGAATAAACATATACGGGATTTTTACCCCTATGGACGTCAAATCATATCCATTGTATCCATCGTCATCATTCTTTTTGTTTGGGGTTGGGGACTGAATTACAATCGTCCCAGTCTCCTTCAGCTCATGGAGCTTGAAGAAGTCCCAATTAATAGCGAAACCTTAACCAATACTTATCTCACCGTATTAGAGGATATCAATGCCTTAGCAGATCATCCCGATATTCTCCGTGATGATGAAACATTCGTGATGATCTATGATGGCAACCCCTGGTACGCTGGCCCAGAGGATGGTTATGATCGATTGAAAGAAGAGCTCTCCCTTATTGAAGGCATGACCATTGCAAAGGCCAAGGGGCTTTACTCTTCTTACCTTTTAAACTACGCCGACATTGCGGGCATCTTCTCCCCTTTTACTTTGGAGCCCTTTTATAACAAAACCATCCCAGATGCCTACAAAGACCAGACGGCAGCCCACGAAGTAGCCCACAGTCTTGGCTTTGCCCATGAAGATGAAGCTAATTTCTTAGCCTACCTCTCTTGCTCCCTTGACTCCAATCCCGCTGTACAATATAGCGGTCAATTGCTGGCCCTTACCTATTTAGGCAATGCCCTCTATCGCCTGGATAGTGAAGCTTACTACGAAATCAGGGAAGACTACCATCCCTATATCGAAGCGGACCTCAAGGCAAGCAGTGACTTCTGGAGGCAATTCGAGGGGCCCATTCAAGAGGCTTCCAATCAATTAAACGATACGTATCTCAAAGCCAATAATCAAGAAAGCGGTATCTTAAGTTACAGTGAAATCGTCCATCTATTAGTGGCTTACCTATACGAAGGCGAGGTGTAAATATGGCAAAATATGTTGTAGAAACAGAAAGACTCTATCTGCGTCACTTAAAAGAAAAAGATTTTGAAGATTTAAAAGAGATTTTTTGTGATAAAGAAGTCATGGTGGCTTGGGAGCACACTTACAGCGATGAAGACATCTATGCTTTTTTAAAGAATACCAACGGAAGGTACGTCAAGTATGGCATCGGCCATTATGCCGTCATTCGTAAAGAAGATGATGTTTTTGTGGGGATTTGCGGACTGATCCCGGAGCATATCGATGGAGAGACGGTGACCGGCGTCGTCTACTTATTCAAAAAAGCCTACTGGCATCAAGGTTATGCCACAGAAAGTGCTAAAGCCTGTCTCCTTCATGGCTTTAGACGCCTTAAGATCGATGAAATCATTGCCGATGTAAGGCCTTCTAACCTAGCCAGTATTAAAGTAGCAAAAAGACTGGGAATGACAGAAGGCAAAACCTTCGATAAACTCTATCGAGATAAGATTATGCCCCATCAAATCTACAGTATTAAGAAAGAAAACTTTTTTATAAAGGAGGATTCTTCAATGAATCTAAGTATCACATCAACAAAAAAACTAACGAATGGTGTAGAGATTCCTCGCTTTGGCTTTGGCGTCTGGAAAGCAGAAAACGGCCCCGTGGCAAAAAACGCCGTCCTTGCCGCCCTTAAGGCCGGTTACAGACACATCGATGCCGCCGCCATCTACGGCAACGAAATTTCCGTAGGAGAAGCCATCAAAG
>CAYJGI010000082.1:0-6001 GCA_964369705.1 uncultured bacterium | reverse complement strand
CGGTATTCAGTTCTCCCACATCATAGGAACTCTCAATGAGCAGGGCTGCTTCTGCCTGAAGGGCATTTTCGACGCCTATGGAGATGCTTGAGATGCTATGCTCTACGTCTGTGATGCGATTATATACATTACTACTGAGGTTACTGATTTGGCTCTCTAAGCCCATGATTCGAAATACAGAAAAGACTTGCAATATAATCAGGAATACAATACATCCTTGTAAATAGCTTTTTTTCATTTTATTCTCCTATTTCTTTTTTAAGCTTTACACATACACACAAAAAAAGGAGAGGAGCCCTCTCCTTTTATATGATTATTCTAAATAATCCTTGAGTTTTTTGCTGCGGCTTGGGTGGCGCAGTTTTCTTAAAGCTTTGGCTTCAATCTGACGAATACGCTCCCTCGTCACACCAAAGACTTTGCCCACTTCTTCTAACGTTCTGGGTCTACCGTCTTCAATACCAAAACGAAGTCTTAAGACTTTTTTCTCTCGATCTGTCAGCGTATCTAAGACTTGATCCAGCTGCTCCTTAAGAAGGGCAAGGGCCGCCGCCTCTGCCGGTGCCGGTGCATCTTCATCTTCGATAAAGTCGCCTAAATGACTATCGGCTTCTTCACCGATGGGTGTCTCGAGGCTAATGGGCTCTTGGGCGATTTTTAAGATTTCCCGCACTTTTTCGGCGCTTAAATCCATTTCTTTTGCGATTTCTTCGGGAGAGGGATCTCTTCCTAAGTCTTGCACCAATTGCCTTGTCACGCGAATCAGCTTATTGATCGTCTCTACCATGTGAACAGGGATACGAATGGTACGAGCCTGATCGGCAATGGCTCTTGTAATGGCCTGTCTGATCCACCAAGTGGCATAGGTACTAAACTTATAACCCTTGCGATAGTCAAACTTCTCTACGGCCTTAATGAGACCTAAGTTACCCTCTTGAATGAGGTCAAGAAAAGCATACCACGGCCTACGTAGCGTTTTGCAATACTGACTACAAGGCGTAAGTTGGCTTCTGCCAGTTTCTTCTTCGCATCAAGGTCGCCTTCTTCCACGCTTTTTGCCAGGGCAATTTCTTCATCGGCCTTTAGGAGAGGGACTTTACCAATCTCTTTTAGGTACATTTTTACCGGGTCATCAATGGCAATGGTCTTTCCTAAAGATTCGATGACATCGTCCACATCCTCAATGACGTCGTCGCTTTCTTTTTCTAAAAAATCATCAAACTCAGGCACCGGTGGCGCTTCATCCAGTAAATCAATACCAGCTTCTTCTAATGTCTCAAAGATTTGATCCATATCCTCCGCTGCCATCTCTACGTCTTCAAGCATATCATAAATCTCACTATAAGCCAGTACATTCTTCTTTTTTCCTTTTTCGATGAGCTGACTTAATATGGTACTTTTGTCCGGGACTTGTTTTACTTCCATTTTATCTTCCTCCATCCGCTTACTTTTTCTTTAAGAGCCCACTGAGCTCTTCCATCGTTCTGCGGTATCCTTCTGAATTGCCTTCCAATTGATATCTATCTGCTTGGTGCAGTAATGCTTTTTGTTGTTTTTCTATGGATTTCTTGTGTATGATGAGGGCGCAGTCTCTGATTTCTTTCATGGCATCTTGTGATAAGGGTGCCTCGGTGATGAGTTTTGTTATAATCGCCGCAGAGCTACTGTCTTCTATATAAAGTAGCAGATCTTCTCCCTTAGTAATGGCTTTAGCACCCATGAGTTCCACCCATTTTCTAATTCTCTCGTTTTCAAAATCCCTTAGCTGTATTCGTTCCAGCACATCTTTAAGATAAGACGGCTCATGGAGCAGTATTTCTAAGATTCTTTGCTCTGCCTTTATGGTGGCACTCTTCTTTGATCCTTCTTTTGGTTTTTCTTTTGGTTTTTCTTTTGGGCTATTCGGGGTGTTTTGTTCTTTCCCCACGTTTTTTTGCTTCTTTTCGTTGCGACTGATTTCTCTCTCTAAAGATTCTTTATCAATGTCGTACTCCGTGGAGATTTTATCAATCATTTCTTTCTTTAATACGTAGTTCTCAGTCTTATCAAAGAGCTCCATCAATCGTGAGAGGAATTCCATCTTATCTTCAAGACTGTCGAGATTAAGGCCCTTTGTTTTTGCCGCAATTTGGTAATCTAAGTAATGGGTAGCCGTTAGGATTTTTTTGCGAAATCCTTCGGCACCGTATTTTTGGATGTATTCATCGGGATCTTTGGCGCCATCTAAGGCCATAATGCGCACTTGAAGGCCTGCCTTTACAAGGAGGTCGATACTTCTTAAAGTGGCGTTTTGGCCGGCATCGTCTTGATCTAAACAAAGTACGACTTTTTTGGTGTAACGGCGAATCAGCTTCCCATGATCTTCGGTGAGCGCTGTCCCTAAGACTGCCGCCACATTTTGGATGCCTTTCATGTAGAGGCTTAGCATATCCATATCCCCTTCTACAATAATGAGGGGGATATGGTCTTTTAAATGATTCTTGCTAAGGTGAAGCCCATAGAGGACTCTACCTTTGTGATAAATCGCCGTCTCAGGACTATTGAGGTATTTTGGCGTTGTATCATCAAGAACCCTTCCGCCAAAGCCAAGGACCCTTCCCCGAGTATCCAGTATAGGGAAAACAATCCGCCCCCGAAAGCGGTCATAAACGGTATTCTTATCGGGGTTTTTAAGGGCAAGACCGGAGGCGATGACCCGCTCTTCCTGAAAACCCTTGTCTTTGAGCAGCTCAAGAAGGGTTGTCCACGAATTCTCCGCATAACCAAGACCAAAGGTACGTATGGCCGTAGGTGTCAGGCCTCTTTTGATTAAAAAAGCTTTGATGTCGCTATCTTCTACGTGTTTTTTTAAGTTTTGATAAAAAAACCGTGCACCTTCCACATTAATATCGTATAAATCATTGTTTTGCGGAACAAATTCGCCCTTTGTCCGTGGCTTTAAGCTGAATTGATAGAGCTCCGCTAAAAACTCCATGGCTTCGGGAAAGGTCAGGTTTTCTTTTTCAATGGCGAAGTGGATAACATTCCCACCCATACCACAGCCAAAGCATCGCCATGTCTGGCGATCGGCATTCACGCTAAAACTCGGCGTCTTTTCGTTATGAAAGGGGCAAAGGCCAAAGAAGTTGTTGCCTTTTTTGGTGAGTGTCACGTAGCGTCCGATAAAATCGACGATGTCTATATGATTTTTTAGGGCTTCTATTTCTTGATTTTCAAAACGCACCTTGCCACCTCCTCCAAAAAGCGTATCTTATTTATTATACCTAAAATGGCGAAGTGTTACAATCTACTTCTTCGTGTTCAATATCGTATTATTGTATTTCTACGCCTATGACAAAAATCCTTCTTTTTTTGACAAAATACGCTAAAAGCGTTCTCCAATCATACTTACAGGGAGTGTAATATCCTTAAAAGTCTCAATGCAGTAATTGTCCGACATATTACTAATAAAATCACACACCGCCTGCTCCTTGCCAAATTCATCCATGAGGCCGATATAAAGGGGTGGCATTTTATGAGGGTGCTTACAATAATAATCAAACAAAAATTCCATGACGATATAGCTTCTTCTTCGCTCCTCGGTACAAAGGGGTCCTTCAAAGACGGTGACTCGCATGAATTCTCTGAGGGTGAAAAGAGCTTTTAAGATCTCTTCCTCCGGTGCCACGAGGGGTTTGTTTTTTAAGACTTCTTTGCCGCTGAGTCTCTTTTGTGTTGCTGTGATGGTGCTATTAACGAGGGTATCAATGCGCTGACCGTGGGTTGCTCCAAGGAGGGCAATCTCCACCTGAGGCAAATCTCCAAAACGCAAAATCCCCGTCCGAATGGCGTCATCAATATCGTGTTGTACGTATGCAATCTTATCGCTCAGGCGCACCACTTGTCCTTCTAAGGTCATGGGTGTGTTTTCTTCTGCTTCACCGAGGCCACTATGATTTAAAATCCCATCCAGTACTTCTTTCGTAAGATTGAGAGGTCTTTGGCCGTCACTTCTTTTTTCGATATATTTTAATACACGAATGCTGTTGACATTATGGCGAAATCCGCCCACCATCAGCTTATCTAGGATTTTTTCTCCCGTATGGGCAAAGGGCGTATGACCGACATCGTGTCCCAGGGCAATGGCTTCAATAAGATCTGTATTAAGACTTAGGGCTCTACCGATGGTCCTTGCAATCTGATTCACTTCTAAGGTATGGGTTAGCCTTGTGCGAAAATGATCATTTTGTGGCGTGATAAAAACCTGTGTTTTATGTTTTAATCTTCTGAAGGCTTTGGTATGTATAATGCGATCACGATCCCTCATATAGGGCGTGCGTAAATCATCATCGGCTTCTTCCACTTCTCTTCCTTCCGTATCTTTAGATAGGGCGGCGTAAGGACTTAAGATAGATTCTTCTTCTGCCATAATTCTTTCCCTTATGGTCATGGCTTATTCCTCCTTTGCACAAAAAAATAAAATACAGTTTTATAATACCATAACTTGCACACACTTGTATAGAATGAGTCCCCTATTCTCATTGATTTTTGGTAATACAAAAAAAAAGAGCCTTGTATTCTATCCTCAAGGCTCTTTCTTATAAAGATTCATTCTGATGGGAATGGGTTTCTTTTAATCTCTGGCAAGAAGGGCTGCTCTTGCTGCGGCAAATCTTGCCACAGGCACACGGAACGGGCTACAGCTCACGAAGCTTAGGCCAAGCTCATGACAAAAAGCAATGCTGTTCGGCTCGCCTCCATGCTCACCGCAAATCCCGATTTCAAAATCCGGTTTTAAGCTTCTGGCTTTCATTGTTGCCATTTTCATGAGCGTTCCCACGCCTTCTCGATCTAGTACAATAAAAGGATTATCCTGCAGAATTCCTTCTTCTACGTATTGGTGTAAGAACTTACCCTCGGCATCATCACGACTAAAGCCGTAAGTGGTTTGGGTAAGGTCATTGGTTCCAAAGGTGAAGAAATCGCTGTCTTTTGCAATCAAATCTCCAATGATGCAAGATCTTGGTAACTCTAACATGGTTCCCACGTGATAAGGTATGGTAATTTCTTTTTCTTGGATCACAGCTTCTGCCGTTTGAACAATCAGCGCTTTCAGGCGGTTCATCTCTTCTAATGCTGCTACTAACGGAATCTCAATCTCAGGCAAAACGCGCACACCCTTTGCCATGGCTTCCATAGCGGCGCCCATGATGGCGCGTACTTGCATTTCGTAGATTTCAGGGTATAGCATGCCAAGACGACTTCCACGAAGTCCCAGCATGGGATTGATTTCCGAGAGACTTTCTACTTTTGCCAGCATGATTCTCTTCTTGATGGTGGCCCCGTCCATGATTCCTTTGGCCTCAAGGATTGCCACTTCTTTAATCAATTCTTTTAGATCCGGTAAGAATTCATGGAGAGGTGGGTCAAGGAGTCTAACGGTAACAGGAAATCCATCCATGGCACAGAAAATCTCCACAAAGTCTTTTTGTTGTACGGGGAGAAGTTTTTCTAAAGCATTTTTACGATCTTCTAAATTGGTGGCAAGGATCATTTCTTGTACAATGGCAAGGCGCTCAGCTTCCATGAACATATGCTCCGTGCGGCATAAGCCAATTCCTTCTGCACCAAAACCCCGTGCCTCTTTGGCATCTCTGCCATTATCGGCATTGGCTCTGACTTTAAGCACTTTCATCTCATCGGCCCAGCTTAGAATCTCTTTAAAATCGCCATCAAGGGAAGGCTTAATGAGTACGACTTCTCCTTCAATAACACGACCGGTACCGCCATCAATGCTAATAATATCGCCTTTTTTGTATTCTTTGTCTAAGATGGTGAATGTTTCGCTTTTGCGATCGATTTTCATGGCTTCAAAACCACATACACAGGGTTTTCCCATACCCCTTGCAACGACGGCAGCGTGGCTCGTCATCCCGCCACGGCTTGTAAGTACGCCTTGCGCCTTTACAATGCCATGTATATCGTCGGGCGTCGTCTCATGACGTACTAAGATACAAGAAAT
>CAYJGI010000081.1:5709-6040 GCA_964369705.1 uncultured bacterium | reverse complement strand
TAAGCATGATAGAGGCCGGAATCTTAGAAGGCGATTTTGTGATTGTGCGAGAGCAAAAAACCGCTCAAAACGGCGAAACTGTCGCCGCCCTCCTTGGAGATGAAGCTACTGTTAAAGTATTTTATAAAGAAGATGATTGTATTAGACTTGAAGCAAGGAACAGCGATTACGAGCCTATACGCTCAAAAGACGTCTTAATCCTCGGTAAAGTTGTAGGCCTCATTCGCAGTCTGGCGTAATACAAAGATAGTATCTATTGTTGGCTATGATATGGGCGACAAAATGCTGGTCATCAATTACATATACTTTTGATTTTTGGCTTGCACTATTT
>CAYJGI010000081.1:0-5699 GCA_964369705.1 uncultured bacterium | reverse complement strand
TTATAATGATGTCAATACCATTGTCTTGCAAATTAAATTACTAGATGCTGTTTTCTTTGATTTTGATACAAGATATGTAATCGATTTTAACGCTCTATCTTTATGAGAGGAAAAAAATAATATAGAAAAGATTAGAATTCAAAATCTATTAAAATTCACTGCAGGATTGATCATGATGATGGGTGCATTTGTTGGCTATGATATGGGCGACAAAATGCTGGTCATCAATCAAACGACTACATATACTTTTGATTTTTGGCTTGCACTATTTGTTTGGTTTATAACGTTCTCCCTTGCTTTATTGTTTTTTAGCATAGCAAAAATCATTGATTTATTAGAAAGTAAGTCTTTTTGATACGAATGCATCAAGTAAGAATGCTGTACAAAAACAAAAAGTCACCACTACTTGTGGTGACTTTTTTCTTTATTCTAATATCATTTCGCCCGTTTCATCTTCAAAATACTGCTTGATTTCTTCTTCACTTCCATCTTCCGCATTAATATATACAGTAAAAGTATCTTCGCCAAATGTTCCCACAAATTCATAACAAAGGACTTCTATACCTCCTGCTTTATTTAAGAGCGCTAGTCTTTCCGATGTGATGTTGAGCTTATCCGTAACGTAATTTCTCGCTTCTTCAATGGTAAGTGTGGCTTCATTAACTACCCGTTCTTTCGTATTCATATAGTAGAAATAGCCATCAAATCCAACGATTTTACCATCTCCTAAAGAGACATCCACTAAGACGGAATCGGTATATATGAAGGTCTCTTCATTATTTCCACAGAAAGTAATATGAAGTACACCTTCTTCTTCTTTTTGGTGGGTGGCTTTCATGTTTTCAAGGCCGATGCTTTTAAGAAGATTTTCGGCATTTAACATAGCTTCTTCCCTATCAAAACCCGCTCCCGAGGGGGGATTTCCATCTAGGTAGTTGATAACTTTACCCCCTACTTTGCTCACTTGCGCATACCGATTATCTCCGATATCAAAATTATAAGTGGCTATAGTACCGGTGTTTTCTCCCATGGATGCCGGTGTCCCCGTGAGACCATTGGCCGTTAAAAAATCAAGAAGGGATTTTTCTGCTTCTTCAAGGGTTACTTCAGCACCCATAAGCCCTGAGGCTTCTCTACTGAGATAGGCATCACTGAAATTACCATCATAATCAAAATCTTCGTAGATGATGTCTTCACCATCATATTGACTCAAAAAAGCGGATGGCAAACTGCTTGGTGGCTCTGTGCTCCATACTTGTTCGCTGTTTCGATAGGATTCATAAGCAAAAGCATCACTGGATTTTCCGGTGGCGATGCTCTCTAATTGATCGAGAAGGCTACTCACCATGAGGTTCATACTCATGAGTGAATCTTGTTCCTCCACCGTTAAATCTAGCCCTGAGATGGTTTTCTCCGCTAAGACTCTCGTGTATTCACTGATTTGGTTTAAATATTTAATGGGTTCCACCGTGGCAGAATAATAGATGGGAAGCGTGGACAGCGACAGTGCTGCACTCTCGGCATCGCTGCTGATTTCTGTTAGTAACATCACACTGTAAGCTTCGTTCTCACTGAGAAGTGCTTTGTTGAGATTTAGTTTTGTGTTTTCCATTTTTTGATGGGCAAAACTAAAATTGTTCCCCGTATTATTGGCATAAATCGTATCGAGGGCATTGTAAGTCCCAGTTAAATTGTAGTTTTGCACAATAATAACCAGACCCAAAAAGAATATAATTAGAGTTCCTACAAAATAGTGCCATCTTTTCATTGTTTCTCTCCTTTATTTTGCAAATACGTGTTTTCCGATTTCTGTTACTATGGTACGGCTCCATACCCACTGACTCGTTGCCGTTACAGGATTCCAGAAGTAAAGACACCCATAAGTGGGGTCATTGCCGTTCATGGCTTCTCTTGCAGCTCTGATGCTTTCTTCGTTGGGTACAATAGAATCATATCGACCATTGGCTACAGGTTCAAAAGCAAGGGGTTGATAGATGACGCCACTAATACTATCGGGGACTTTCTTTACGATTCAGCATGACGGCGGCCACGGCGACTTTACCGAGATATGGCTCTCCTTCCGCTTCTGCCATCACCATTTTTGCAATGAGATCAAAATCATTGTTGCCAGCGCCGGTGCTCGTCTCGTAGCTTCCACCTGACCCCGTATATCCAAGGGCCTCCCATGTCTCTTTACCGACGATACCATCGGCGGTGAGTCCATTCTTTTGTTGGAATAAGATGACGGCATCATACGTTAATTGGCCGAATTCATTATCTACATTTCCTTCATAATATCCCCAGTCTTTTAGTTTTTGTTGTGCTACGCCCACATCGGTATGTGTCATTCCTTTGTACAGTGTGACTTTCGCTGCACTCAGGGGAATCATGGCGATTACGATCATCATTATAATCATTGTAATTGGAATAATTTTTTTGGTTTTCATCAATTTACCTCCGGATTTTGTCTTAGTTTTTACTAAAGTCAAAAAAAAATACAAAAAAAAGCCTTACGGCTTGATTTTTTGGCGGGAGTATGTAGGAATCGAACCCACCAAGGACGCTCTTAACGCCCCACAACGGTTTTGAAGACCGCGAGGCACACCAGCACCTATCTACTCCCATAGATTAAAATAAATCGATAATTAAAGTAATAAAAAGAAAAATAAAGACCAGCACCATCATTGGCTTAATGATTCTTGCTGTTTTTTTCATTGCTAAGTGACTGCCAATAAAATTACCCACCATACCAAAAATACAAGCAGGAATCCCTACGGAATAAAGGACGCTTCCACCACTCCAAAAAACAACAAGAGCTGCCGTATTGCTGGCTAAATTGATAATTTTAGCACTACCTGAGGCCTTCGTAATCTCCATACTCACTAAAGAAATAAAAGCAAGGATCAAAAAAGTCCCACTCCCCGGTCCAAAGAATCCATCATAAAAACCGACACAACTACTGACAATGACGACGATGATGGTTTTTTTCTTCTGGGATACTTCTTTACTGCTTTGTTTTCTTTGTTGAAAAAGCATAAAAAGGAGTGCCAAGGGAAGAAGTACCAGAACACAAGTTCGCAGTACTCTATCGGATAGTAAGAGGGCAATCTCAGCCCCTATGGTAGACATAATCAGCGTAAAGGGTATCGCCCATAGCGTGACTTTCCAGTCTACTAGTTTATACCTCATATAATTAAGACTACTAACACAAGTCCCAAAGAAGGCGCTGAATTTATTCGTTCCGTATGCCATATGCATGGGAAGCCCTGCCATCATGTAAGCTGGAAGTGTTATCAGTCCCCCACCGCCGGCAATGGCATCTACAAATCCGGCAAAAAAAACTAAGGGGCATACGATCAGAAGCATTCGTATGATTTCTGCTTCGGTAAAGCCGTCTGCAGTAAACATTTTTTTATCCTCAAACGATCTCAACGGCTCATTTAATATCTGCCAGTTGCTGATATATTATATCATAATAAAATACAAATTGCTACAAATTATCTCTGTTTTTTTGGCAGATATATAGGGTGAATAATAGTGTAATCATAATACCAATGGGCAGGATAATGTGCCATTGCACCCACTCCATTTGATCCAAATTCAGCCTAATATAATAGGTCGCAATAAAAATCACAAAACCTATGAATAAAAGGGCTGTGGTTTTGAAATCTTTGTTGTTTTGATATTTTGTATGATCAAAGGCCAGTAAAGATATCAAACCAAAGGCAACAGAAATCGTAAAAATATCTGCTAAAGTCGTTGTAATAAGAAAAAAAGGCTCCGTTCCGGAAAAATTAAGCCCATGAAAAGCCTGCCTGATACTCGTTAGCATGGGCCAAGATAAATGCCTAATCACAGGGGCAGTAAGAGATGCCACCATGATAAATATAAGAACAGAAAGCAAAATATAATATAAGATACCGGTATTTCTAATGGATGTGAATTGCTTGGTATCAATAGGTCTCTCTACTTCAGCAGATAAAACCATAATAGTCAGAGGAAAAATAGAAAAAAAGTAAATAGCATCGGTAATCGTACTAAAGTCCATCACAAAAGGCAGTGTGCTTTGTATTTCTGATTGAGGAATCAAAAACACAATGGCAATTATAATCTGTACGATGACAGTAAGAGAGATGATGTAACTGATTCTGCCTAAGACGTATAATCCTTTAGACACCAGGAATATGGCAACAATTAAAAAGACAAGAGGTATAAAATTGGTATTGGCATATCGATAAATGGTGAGCGTCAGCACCTGTCTTAACGTAATAGAAATCAAAAAAATGCTCACAATTAAATAAAGAATCATCATACCCCTTAATAACCATGAAAAGACCGTGTTTTTTTGCTGCCATTTATGAAAATAATTGATGCCACTGCTATGGATGCGATGGCACAAAAAAGTCATGTATAACCCATAAGTCGCTGCCATAATGAGTGGCGGAATATACATCATTGGAGAGCTTTCTTTGGATACAGCAAAAATCGAGTATTTAATCACTACGGGATACAACATGATCAGGATGATTAATTTTTTGTGGGTGGGGCTAAGTTTAATGTCCATAACTACCTACTTTGCAATACTATGATCAGAATAACCACTTCTTAATTCACTGGTAACAGATACTTCATAAGTGGCCTTCGCTAAAAAATCATCCCAATCATTTTTGACTTCTTCATAAAAATCAGGATATTTTCTTCGGACCAATTCTTCTATGTCCAGTGGATCTACTTTGTTTTCTTTAAGAAGAGGAACCATATTCTCAATTTGTTTTTGTATGATTAAGTTTTCTGCTGCAATTATTTCTTCTTTTATTAGTTTTTCCAAAATCACATAAGAATGTTTTTCGACAACTCGAGAATGAAAAAAAACATCGATTTGTACCGTTAGCTCCCCATCATCAATGACGGGTTCGATGGAGGATTTGATATTATTGAGTCTTACCATGCATTCAAGTTCTTCTAAGGTCACAAAACCACTGACCGCTTTGTTCATACTGATGGTGAGTGCTCTTGAAGGAACCGTATCAATCGTTTCTTGCAGTACATCTTCTTTGAATAGACCGTAACCCATAAGAAGAATGGATAATTCGCCACCGGAGTCTTCCGTTGTTGTAGAAGATTCTTCTTCTTTTGAATCACCACCCTCACCGCTATTATTTTCAGATCCACTCTTATTCTCATAAAACCCAATCACCGGCATGACCATATCTTTTTTGCCATTCAGCGATTTTTTGAAGTAATCCAGTAACGTAAACTCGCTGAGTTCGCTTACTTCGCCTAAGTTATCGTAAAGCGCTTCCAAAAAATCAGCTACCGGTTCTTTTTGTTTTTCATTGATGGTGGTAATGTATTCTTCTGCACTGATTTCTTTTGTGATTGAAAAATTCGTCGTCATCTTGATTTCGTAGCTATCTTCAAAGAAGGCAATGTGGTCATAGATACCGTTTTTTGCCGTATCTTCACCAAAGATGATTTGGTTCATATGACCCCAATAGACATTGCGATTGGTGAGCTGATTGAGTTTTACCGTAGCATCAAAGACTGATTCGCCCTTAATATTGTACGCTTTTACGATATTGTTGACGGTCCCCCCTTCCACTTCATAATAAGAAGTTAAGAAAGTAACGCTCACGCCATCGCCGTCATCATCGATTCCTATGAGTAATACTTCTTGAAGCTCATCAATTCGAATGGCA
>CAYJGI010000080.1:3108-6082 GCA_964369705.1 uncultured bacterium | reverse complement strand
TCTTTCAAGGCCAAAAAATCAAGCGCATTGTACCTGGATTTGTCATTCAACCCAGCTATTCCAATTACGAAAACGAAAAAGCAGCCTATCTTATAGATGGTGAGTTTTTGCATAATGGTTTTCCAAATAATCTAAAGATCGAGCAATATACCGTAGCCATGGGCGGAGATGGCGAAAGCACAGCCAGCGCCTCTTGTTTTTTTATAGCTGTAGGAATTGAAGATATTAAAAGATTAGAAGGGCGATATGCATCTTTTGGCAAAGTAATTGATGGATTTGAGACGATTAAGCGTTTAGAAAACGTGGACACAATCTCCGTGGAGAGCGGTAAAGAAGGCGTAGTCGTCAATATCCCCATTTGTGACGAAATCATGGAGTCCATTACGGTAGAAACGTACGGAATCACCTATGACGCACCACGATTAAAACCGATAAAATAACACAATTATTTACAAAAGGGCTATATTTTAGTATAATACCCAAAAAAACAGGATAGGAGTACACCCATGTCAAGTAAATATCAATTCGAAACAAAATGCGTTCGAGGAGCTTATACCGCAAAAAAAGGTGAGCCTCACGTACTGCCCATTGTTCAGAGCGCAACGTATCGCTATGAAAGCACACAAGATGTTGCAGATCTTTTTGATTTAAAGAGTGATTTACACATGTATTCCAGGATCTCCAATCCCACCTGTGAAGGCTTAGAGAAGAAGTTTGCCCTACTTGAGGGAGGAAGTTTTGCCGTTGCTGTTAGTAGTGGACAGGCAGCATCATTACTTGCTGTTCTGAATGTGGCAGAGGCAGGGGACAGCATCTTAGCTACCCGCAATCTCTACGGTGGAACCACCAACCTTCTTGCTGTTTCGTTAAAGAAAATGGGAATCGAAACCATCTTTGTAGATCAAGATTTACCAAAAGATGAAATCATAAAAATGGCGAAGAATAATTGCAAAGCCGTCTTCGGCGAGACATTGGCCAATCCCGTCTTAAGTGTTCTTGATTTTGATAAGTTTTCTGCTATTTCTAAAGAATTAGGTGTGCCTTTTATTGTTGATAATACGCTGGCTACCCCATATTTTTGCAGACCCATTGAGCATGGAGCCAATGTTGTGATTCACTCCACGACCAAGTACGCCGATGGTCATGCTACGACGATTGGCGGTATCATAATCGATGGCGGTAATTTTGATTGGAGCCAGAATGACAAATTCAAAGGTTTTACAGAACCCGATGAAAGCTACCACGGTATCGTTTTTTATGAAGCTTTTAAGAATGTAGCCTACGGGCTTAAAATCAGAGCCCAGCTTCTCCGTGATCTTGGCACCACAATGGCACCAATGACAGCTTTTTTGACGAATGTAGGCCTTGAGACTTTACCACTCAGAATGGAGCGTCACGCTGAAAACGCATTAAAACTTGCTACTTTTTTACAAAACCATCCTTCCGTTGATTGGATTTCGTATCCCGGTCTTAAAGAAAATCCATATCATGAACTACAGCAAAAATATATGCCCAAAGGTGCCAGTGGGATTTTGGTTTTTGGTATTAAAGGAGGCAAAGAAGCGGGGATGAAATTCATCGAAGCTTTGGAGATGACCGACTTAGTCGTCCACGTCGGTGATATTCGTACCATTGTCCTTCACCCCAGTAGCACGACCCATAGGCAACTCTCTGAAGAAGAACAAAAGAAAGCAGGCATTAAGCCTGAGCTCATTCGTGTTTCCGTGGGGATTGAACATATTGATGACATCATCGCTGATTTCAATGGAGCATTAAAGAAGGCTACTTTATAATGGCACTATACTTAGATACGGCCCTACCGGCCACTGAAATTTTAAGACAAGAAGGGTTCGATGTTCACCCCCTTGAAGATGCAACAAATCTTCAGGACGCCATTCAGCTTTGTATCGTCAATCTCATGCCAAAGAAAATTGCCACAGAGACACAGCTTTGCCGTATGCTATCTTACTTTGAAGGCCCCATTGTCATCACTTGGGTAGCCATGGAAAGCTACACGCCGAAGAATACGCCCATGGATCACATCCGTGCCTTTTACAAAGGTTTTGATGAAGTAAAAAAACACACCTTCGATGGCATGATTATCACAGGATCCCCTGTAGAGCACTTAGATTTTGAATCGGTGATTTATTGGGAGGAGTTGTGTGGTGTCATCGACTATGCTAGGGAGAATATTCCTTCTGTGCTAACCATCTGTTGGGGTGCACAGGCCGTCCTTTATCGATTGTTTGATATTCCTAAAGTACCACTCAGGCAAAAACTCTCCGGCGTTTTTGAACTTGAAGTACAAGGTGAAGATGATTTAACCCATGGATTCAGAAAAACATTCACTGCACCGCACTCAAGATATACTGAGTGCGAAAAAAAGGCAATAGAAGATCATGGAGGCCTAAAAATCCTCTCCCTAGGCGAAAAAGCCGGTGTTCATATGGCTAAGAGTGAGGAAGATCCATTTGTTTTTGTTTTTGGTCATCCCGAATACGATGATGACACCCTTCATCTGGAATATATGAGGGATTTGGAGAAGGGCATTGACATTGAAATGCCATGGAATTATTATTGCAACAATGAAGTCAGTGACAAAACGAATTTTACATGGCGTGATGAAGGGATTTTGCAATATACCAATTGGCTGAAAATTGTGGCAAACAAAAAAACAAAAAAGCGATGATTGATTTCATCGCTTTTTTTTATGTTATTTTGGCCATTTCCATACGGTAATTTGCGGTTTTGTTGTCTCTTTATTCTCTATTCTTTTTTCTGTAGCTATTGCCGTATTTTCTTCCGTTATAAGAGGAGAAGTGGGAGGGTCTTCTGTAGGGATTCTACCTGAGATTTCCTGATAATCTGCTGGCCTGAGTGATTCTTCTCCTTGTATGGGACTGGTTTTTTGTACTGTTTTTTTGTTTTTCTTATCTTCATTAGGGGTGCTGTTTTTTTGTACGATGGATTGATG